>NZ_CAXFCL010000020.1:0-9210 GCF_964000955.1 uncultured Abyssibacter sp. | reverse complement strand
GGTTCCGCACCGGTGATCTGGGTGAATACGATGCCGAGGGCCGGCTGCGCATCACCGGCCGGCTCAAGGAGCTCTTCAAGACCAGCAAGGGCAAGTACGTCGCTCCCGCCCCCATCGAGAACAAGCTCGGACACGCCTACATCGAGGCGTCCTGCGTCTCCGGCGCCAACTGCCCGCAGCCGCACGTACTGATCATGCCCAGCGAGGCCGCCCGCGCCCATCTTGAAGACGAGTCCGGCAGGCAGCGGATCGCCGATGCCATCATCGAACTGATCGACGCGGTGAACGCCACCCTGGACCCGCATGAGCAGCTCGCCTTCGGTGTGGTCATCCACGAACCGTGGACGGTGACCAACGGGCTTCTGACGCCGACGCTGAAGATCAAGCGACCGCAGCTGGAGGAGCGCTACCAGCCGCATGTCGACGGCTGGTATGAGTCGAGGGAGCGGCTGCTCTGGATGTAACGAGCCCGTGATTCACTGGACCAACCCAACAAAAAAACCCCGCGATCGCGGGGTTTCTCATTTGGCGGAGAAGGAGGGATTCGAACCCTCGATGAGGCTATAAACCCCATACTCCCTTAGCAGGGGAGCGCCTTCAGCCGCTCGGCCACTTCTCCGGGAGTTGCTTGTTGCCAAGCCGCGGACGCGGCGCGGCCTGCGAAGCGGCCATAATTGTACGTGGCCGCGTCGTTCAGGGCCACCCGGCTATTCGTCAACCGGACTGTTCGCAGCCTCTTCCTTCTGGATGCGATCGTAGATTTCCTGCCGGTGAACGGCGACCGAACGCGGCGCGTTGACCCCCAGTCGGACCTGGTTGCCCTTCACGCCCAGAACGGTGACGGTGACTTCGTCACCGATCATGACTGTCTCACCGATTCGTCGGGTCAAAATCAGCATGCATGTACTCCATGTACAGACCGCAATCGAGTGCTGTCCCAAATTCCTTTTGGGCCATCTCGCGACCGCCCCCTGCCAAGTGGAATCAGAATATCAGAACTACGCGGCCGTCTCCGTGTCGAGCCCAAACGCCGAGTGCAGCGCACGTACGGCCAATTCGAGATACTTGTCTTCGACGACGACCGAGATCTTGATTTCGGACGTCGAGATCATGCGGATGTTGATGCCCTCCCGCGCCAGGGTCTCGAACATGCGCCCGGCGATGCCGGCATGCGACCGCATACCCACTCCGACCACGGAAATCTTCACAATATCCACGGCGCCGGTCACCAAACGCGCTCCGATGCGGTTCGCGACCTCCCGCAACACCTCCAGCGTGCGTTCGTAGTCGTTGCGATGCACGGTGAACGTGAGGTCGGTCGTGCCGTCCGAACTCACGTTCTGCACGATCATGTCGACCTCGATGTTCGCCTGACCTACCGGCGACAGCACCGACGCGGCAATGCCCGGCTGGTCCGGCACGCCCTTGACCGTCACCTGGGCTTCGTCGCGATTGAACGCGATGCCCGAGATCAGCGGTTGCTCCATATCGTCTTCCTCGTCGAGAGAAATCAGCGTGCCGTCGCCATCCTTGAATGTGGACAGCACCCGCAGCGGCACGCGGTACTTGCCGGCGAATTCGACCGCGCGAATCTGCAACACCTTGGACCCGAGGCTGGCCATCTCCAGCATCTCCTCGAAGGTGATCCGCGTCATCCGGCGCGCCCGCGGCTCGACGCGCGGGTCGGTGGTGTAGACCCCATCCACGTCGGTGAATATCTGGCATTCGTCGGCTTCCAGCGCGGCGGCCAGCGCCACGCCCGTCGTGTCCGAACCACCTCGACCCAGCGTCGTGATGTCGCCGGCTTCGGTCACACCCTGGAAGCCCGCGACGATGACAATGCGCCCGGCATCCAGGTCGGCTTCGATACGCTCACGGTCGATGGCCTGGATCCGCGCCTTGCCGTGGGCATCGTCGGTAACGATGCGGACCTGTCCACCGGTGTAGGACCGCGCCGGCACATCCATCTGCTCGAGCACCATCGCCAGCAACGCGATCGTGACCTGCTCGCCGGTGGACAGCAGCACGTCCATTTCACGCGGCGTCGGATGTGCGCTGGCCTCCTTCGCCAGGCCGATCAGCCGATCGGTTTCGCCGGACATCGCGGACACCACGACCACCACCTTGTGTCCGTCGGCGCGGCTGGCCGCAACCTTGGAGGCCACGTGCTTGATCCGTTCGACGGTGGCCACCGAGGTGCCACCGAACTTCTGGACGTACAGGGCCATCAGGCGCTCGCCTTGGTATCGAGTTGAGACTGCAACCAGTTCCGGGCGGCATCCAGTGCGGCATCCAGCCTGCCCGGCTCGCTGCCACCAGCCTGCGCCATGTCGGGTCGGCCGCCACCACGTCCGCCAACCTCGGCGGCGGCGACATTGACCAGTTCCCCGGCCTTGATCCTCGCGGTCGCATCCTTGGAAACACCCGCGATCAACAACACCTTTTCGCCCTGCACCGCGCCCAGCACGATGGCCGAGGTGCCCAGCTTGTTCTTGAGCTGGTCGACAGTGTCGCGCAAGGTCTTCACGTCGGCGCCATCCAGGCGCGCCGCCAGCGTGGCCACACCATCGACCACGGTCGCCTGGGCCGCCAGGTCGGAGCCCTGGGACGAGGCCAGCTTGCCCTTGAGCTGCTCCAGTTCCTTTTCGAGCTGGCGTGTGCGTTCGACCAGACCCGCAACCTTGCCCTCGACCTCGTCCGGCGAGGACTTCACCAGCCCGGCCACGGCGCCCAGCCGCTGCTGCGCACCGCGTACCCAGTCGAACGCATCAAGCCCGGTCACCGCCTCGATCCGGCGCACGCCTGCCGCCACGCCCGACTCGGAGGTGATCTTGAACAAACCGATATCGCCCAGCCGCCGCACATGGGTGCCGCCGCACAGCTCCGTCGAATACTCGCCGAACTGCAGCACACGTACCTTGTCGCCGTATTTCTCGCCAAACAGCGCCATCGCACCGGCGGCGATCGCGTCGTCGTAGCTTTCCTCGCGCACGTCCGCCGGTGTGTTGGTCAGGATGCGCGCGTTGACCCGCTGCTCGATCTCAGCAAGCTGATCCGGGGTCACCGGCTCGGGTTGCGAAAAATCGAAGCGCAGCCGGTCCGGCGCCACCAGCGACCCCTTCTGGGCGACATGCGGCCCCAGGATTTCGCGCAATACCGCATGCAACAGATGCGTGGCCGAGTGGTTGCGCATGATCGCGGCGCGCCGCGCCGCATCGATGCGGGCGTCGACCTCGTCACCCACCCGCAGCGTACCGCCAGACAGCGCGCCGATGTGGCCAAAGGCACCGCCCGGCTGCTTGCGCGTGTCGGTGACGTGAAACACCGCTTCGCCAGCCGCCAGTTCGCCGGTGTCGCCAACCTGTCCACCGGATTCCGCGTAAAACGGCGTGGCGTTCAGCACGACAATGGCCTGTTGGCCCGGCTCGATCGCGTCCACCTTTTCACCGTCGACGATCAGCGTGGTAACCGTGCCGCGGCCCTGCTGTTCCGTGTAGCCGAGAAATTCGGTCGCGTCGGTCACGGCGACACCGGACTCGGTCGTGCCGAAGCGACTGGCAGCACGCGCCCGTTCACGCTGCGCGTTCATCGCGGCGTCAAACCCCGCCATGTCTACGGTCACGTCGCGCTCCCGGCACACATCGGCGGTGAGGTCGACCGGAAACCCGTAGGTGTCGTACAGCTTGAACGCGGTCTCGCCGGGCAGGACATGGCCGTCGATCTCGGCCAGTGCACCGTCCAGCAACTGCATGCCCTGAGCGAGGGTTTCGGCGAAGCGCTGTTCCTCGCGGCGGATGGTCTGTTCAACATGCGATGCGGCTTCGGCCAGTTCGGGATAGGCCTCGCCCATCTGTTCGACCAGTGGGGCGACCAGCTTGTCGAAGAATGGCTCGGAGATGCCGAGCTTGTACCCGTGGCGAATCGCCCGCCGCATGATGCGACGGAGCACGAAACCGCGACCCTCGTTTGAGGGCAGCACGCCGTCAACGATCAGGAAGGCCGTCGCGCGAATATGGTCGGCGATGACCTTGAGTGAAGGGTGATCAAGATCTTCCATGCCCGCCACACGGGCTGCGGCCTTGATCAACGCCTGGAAAAGATCAATTTCGTAGTTGGAGTGCACGCCCTGCAACACGGCGGCCAGGCGCTCCAGACCCATGCCGGTATCGACGGACGGCGCCGGCAGCGGCGTCATCGAGCCGTCGGCGGCACGGTCGAACTGCATGAACACCAGGTTCCAGATTTCGATGTAGCGGTCGCCGTCCTCTTCCGGCGTGCCCGGCGGGCCACCGGCCACTTCCGGCCCGTGATCGTAGAAGATCTCGGAACAGGGCCCGCAGGGGCCCGTGTCGCCCATGGTCCAGAAATTGTCCTTGGCGCCGATCCGTGAGAAACGCGCAGGATCCACACCGAGTTCATCCAACCAGATCGACGCAGCCTCGTCGTCCTCCTCGAACACCGTGACCCAGAGCTTTTCCGGCGGCAATCCCAGTCGCTCGGTCAGGAACGTCCAGGCAAAACCGATCGCTTCGCGCTTGAAATAGTCCCCGAAGCTGAAATTGCCCAGCATTTCGAAAAACGTATGATGTCGAGCGGTGTATCCGACATTGTCCAGATCGTTGTGCTTTCCGCCCGCGCGTACGCAGCGCTGCGAACTCACCGCACGCACGTAGTCACGCTGCTCTTGCCCGAGGAACGTCTCCTTGAACTGCACCATGCCGGCATTGGTGAACAGCAGGGTCGGATCGTTTCCGGGCACGAGCGAACTGGAACGCACGATCGCGTGTTCCTGCTCGGCAAAATAGTCGAGAAACTGCTGTCGAATCTGGGCCAGTGTGATCATCGGCGGATGACGTCGGCGGACGGAAAAGGCGCGAAAGGATACGGCACGCGGGGACCAAACCCCAAACCTGAAAGAGGCAACCGTAGTCAGCCCATGCTCAATCGAATCATCAGCCGCTCCAGACGGTCTCTACCTCAGCCCTCCATCACCTCACTGAGCAAGCACGCCGTCCTCGTGATGCTGATCGGTTGTCTGCCGGTCGCGGACCTCCAGGGAGCGGAACTGCCCAGCCCGGGAGGGCCCTTCGAGTTCGCCGTTCGACTCTACGCGGACCAGGAACTGGAGGAAGCACGCGGCAGGTTTGAACACCTGGCGCACCTGGGCTTTTCCGAAGCTCAGCGCAATCTCGCGGTGATGCTGGTCAAGGGCGAAGGCGGTGATCGCAATCTGCCGAGCGCCTACGCGTGGCTGGCGGTCGCAGCCCAGCAAGGAGATGCCCAGGCGAAGGCGCTGCAACCAAAAGCCTTGGCACTAATCCATGACGAGGACGAACGCGCCAGCGCACTGAAACTTGCCGAGCAGTGGCAGCAGAGTTACACGCTAGACGCCGTCATGCATGCGCTCGAACCGGAATACAGCACAGCGCAGGAAAAACCGGTTACCTGGGAATCGCTCGACGGCATCAAAGTTGTCGATCGGGTGCAACCCGTGTATCCGCCGCGGTTGGCAAACCGCGGTATTGAAGGATCGGCTCATCTTCAGTTTCTCCTACCTGATCATGGCCATCCTCGAGACCTCAGGCTGATCTCCAGCGCACATGAAGACTTCACGGCAGCCACCGCCGCCGTTCTACCGAAATGGAAGTTCGCGCTCGAATCACCGCCTCCTGCCCATCTCTATGAACAACGTATCAACTACACAATCGGCAGCAGCCACAAATTCGAACAGGCCACGCAAGACCGAATCGAGGCTCTGGCATCCAAAGCGGAGTCAGGTGATGTGGCGGCGATGTATCAACTGGGCTGGGCGCTCGAAGCCCTGCCCGTGGAGGACAGCACGCTGACCAAAGCGCAGTCGCTGCGCTGGCTTCACGCCGCGGCGTTGGGCGGACTTCGCGATGCGGCGTACGACTTGAACACCCGCGTTCGCCAGGGCTCCGGTTGCGTGCGCGACGTAGAAACCGCCACGCGCTGGAAGGACCTGGCGGCCGGGCTGAGGCAGCCGGACGCCTTGCGCTCGCTCGCGAACGAACGGCTGCGAGCCGGAAATCAGTACGAGGCGATCTACTACATCAAGGGCGCAGCGGCATCCAGTGGCCGACCCACCGACACGGCCAGACTGGCTTGGATGCTGGCAACGATCGACTTGGACGCCGAACGACAGGGCCAACGCGCCTTGGATCTCATGGACTCGATCAAGTCGACCTACCTGGACCAGGCTGCCTGGCACGAAATCCGCGCCGCCGCGCTGGCGGAAACCGAACAATGGAAGGCAGCAATCCAGGAGCAACGCAGAGGCATCCGGCTGCTGCAACAGTCCGACATTCCGACCGCGGACGCCAAATCACGGCTGGATGAGTACCAGGCACAACGCGCATTGCGGTTACCACTGGACAGCACACCATTCTAGAAGCACGGCCGCCTTATGCCGTGAGGCGCGACGCCGTCTAATCCAGCAGCAGCCGACCGATGACGTCGGAGGAAAAACCACGACTGGCCAGAAAGCGGGCACGCCGGGCCGTCTCACGACGGTCTGCCGCAGGTCGCGAACCAAACTTCGAATCCAGGATAGCCCTGGCCTCCTCCGGCCAATCGACGTCAAGCGCTTCCATCACCTGTTCGATCAAGCCAGCCTCGACACCGGCGGCCTGCAACTTCTGACGGATCATCAAAGGTCCGTGCCCGCGATTCAGCGACGCTCGGACCCGAGCCTCCGCGAACCGCACATCGGATTGGTAACCGTCACTCGCCAGCTCGACGAGCACGGCGTCGACCGCGTCGCGATCGTCAAAGTGACGCGCCAGCTTTCGTCGCAGCTCGGCGGCGGAATGCTCACGCGCGGCAAGCAGCGTGATGGCCTTGTCGCGAATCTCCGCCGGGTCGGTTTCGGCGTCGCTGCTCATCGCCGAAGGTGGTCGAGACGCCTAGCGCTACTCGGCGCCGACTGCCTCTTCCTCGACCGCTGCGGACGTCTTTTTCGGCAGCAGGATTTCGCGAATCTTGGTCTCGATCTCCTGCGCGAGTTCCGGACGCTCCTTGAGATAAATCCGGGTGTTCTCCTTACCCTGGCCGATGCGGTCGCTGCCGTAGCTGTACCAGGAGCCGGACTTCTCGATGATGTTGTTGGCGACACCGAGATCGATCAGTTCACCCAGGCGCGAGACACCCTCGTTGTAGAGAATCTCGAATTCGGCCTGGCGAAACGGCGGCGCCATCTTGTTCTTGACGACCTTGACGCGGGTCTGGTTACCGATGACCTCATCGCCCTTCTTGACCGATCCGATACGGCGAATGTCCATGCGCACCGAGGAATAGAACTTCAGCGCGTTGCCGCCCGTGGTGGTTTCCGGGCTGCCGAACATGACGCCGATCTTCATGCGGATCTGGTTGATGAAGATGACGATGGTGTTGGAGCGCTTGATGTTGCCGGTGAGCTTGCGCAGCGCCTGGCTCATCAGCCGGGCCTGGAGACCGACATGGGAATCCCCCATCTCGCCCTCGATTTCCGCTTTCGGCACCAGCGCGGCCACCGAGTCGATGACCACGATGTCGACAGCGTTGGAGCGCACCAGCATGTCGGCGATTTCCAGCGCCTGCTCGCCGGTATCCGGCTGGCTGACCAGCAGGTCGTCAACGTTGACACCCAGCTTGGCCGCATACTGCGGGTCCAGCGCGTGCTCGGCATCAATGAACGCCGCCGTGCCGCCGGCCTTCTGCGTCTCGGCCACGCAGTGCAGGGTCAGCGTGGTCTTGCCCGAGGATTCCGGGCCGTAGATCTCGACGACACGGCCGCGCGGCAGTCCGCCGATGCCCAGCGCGACATCCAGCGTCAGCGAACCCGTGGACACGGCATCGATATCACGCGCTGCGCCGGCATCGCCCATGCGCATCACGGAGCCCTTGCCGAATTGCCGTTCGATCTGGCCTAGCGCAGCGGCCAGTGCCTTTTTGCGATTCTCATCCATTACTGTTTATTCCGTCAGTAGTTGGCTCATTGTGCCACAGATCGTGCGCGGGTGATGCAACCATCGATCGCATGCACCACGCTGTATTCCCGCACCGCGTTGCGGTCTCCCTGGAATACACGGGATTCGCAGTGGAAACCGGACAGGTCGGCCCATCCGAACCAGACCAGACCAACCGGCTTGTCCGGCGTGCCCCCGCCCGGTCCGGCGATCCCGGAGATCGCCACGGCAAGGTCCGCTCCCAGGCGCGCGCGCGCACTCGTTGCCAGGCTGCGCACCACCGGCTCGCTAACGGCGCCGTGGGTATCCAGCATCTCTGGCGGCACACCCAGCAGATCACGCTTGGCGGCGTTGGAGTAGCAGACGATGCCGCCGTTGTACCAGGCGGAGCTGCCCGCACGATCGGTGAGCGCCTTGGAGACCCAGCCACCCGTGCAGGACTCGGCGGTCGCCAGCCGCGCGCCCGACCGCATCAGCAGGTCGGCCAGCGCGGCGACGCGTTCGGTGATCAGGGGGTTTTCCTGCATCTGGTAGCGATGATGTCGCAACGGTGAGGAACAGGACCTAGCATATCGCGTTTGCCCAGCCAGTCAGACCCGTCGTGACGAAGTCCAGCACCGCCCACACGCCGATGATGCAGCAGTATCTCGGCCTCAAGGCGCAACATCCCGATCTGCTGCTGTTCTACCGGATGGGGGACTTCTACGAGCTGTTCTACGACGACGCGCGCCGCGCCGCCGAACTGCTGGACATCACCCTGACCAACCGTGGCCAGTCGGCGGGGCAGCCGATCCCGATGGCCGGCGTGCCGCACCACTCGGTCGAACAGTACCTGGCCCGGCTGGTCCGCCTCGGCGAGTCGGTTGCGATCTGCGAGCAGATCGGCGACCCGGCCACCAGCAAGGGGCCGGTGGAGCGCAAGGTCGTGCGCATCGTCACGCCCGGCACGCTGACCGACGAGGCCCTGCTGGACGCCCGTCGCGAAAGCCTGCTGGCGGCCGCATTCCAGCATGACGATCGCTGGGGACTGGCGCGGCTGGAGCTGTCCACCGGACGCTTTGTCGTCAGCGAGCTGGCCACCGTCGAAGCCTTGCAGGCGGAGCTAGCGCGACTGGCCCCGGCGGAACTGCTGATCGCCGAGGGCACGGTGATCACCACCGCGGCGGCCTGTCGCGAGCGACCGCCCTGGCACTTTGATCCGGAGTCCGCGCAGCAACGCGTCTGCGCCGCGTTCGAGGTCAAG
>NZ_CAXFCL010000019.1:0-11000 GCF_964000955.1 uncultured Abyssibacter sp. | reverse complement strand
GCAGCAATCCACGGCATCATGCCGCGCAGCTTGGCACCTACCTGCTCGATTTCGTGCTCGGCATTCAGGCGACGACGTGCGGTCATGGACGGATAGTTAGTGTTGCCTTCCTGGATGAACATCTTGGCGTACTCGCCGGTCTGGATGCGCTTGAGTGCATTGCGCATTGCAGCGCGAGACTCGTCGTTGATCACCTCAGGGCCGGTCACGTACTCGCCATACTCCGCATTGTTGGAGATGGAGTAGTTCATGTTGGCAATGCCGCCTTCGTACATCAGGTCGACGATCAGCTTGAGTTCGTGCAGGCACTCGAAATAGGCCATCTCCGGCTCGTAGCCGGCCTCGACCAGGGTCTCGAATCCGGCCTGGACCAGCGCGGACGCGCCGCCGCAGAGCACCGCCTGTTCGCCGAACAGGTCGGTTTCCGTTTCCTCACGGAAGGTGGTTTCGATAATGCCGGAGCGGCCGCCGCCGATGGCCGATGCATAGGCCAGCGCGACATCTTTCGCGGTGCCGGTCGCATCCTGCTGCACGCAGATCAGGCAGGGCACGCCGCCGCCGTTGCTGTAATGCGAACGAACGGTGTGACCGGGGCCCTTGGGAGCGATCATCACCACGTCGAGATCGGCGCGGGGCTCGATCAGCCCGAAATGGATGTTGAAGCCGTGCGCGAAGGCCAGCGCGGCGCCTTCCTTGATATTGCCGACCACGGCTTCGTACAGCGCCTGCTGATGCTCGTCGGGGACCAGCACCATGATCACGTCGGCGCCCTGCACGGCCTCGGCCGGGCTCTTGACCGTCAGGCCGGCTGCTTCCGCCTTCTTCCACGAGCCGGAACCCTCGCGCAGACCGACCGTGACCGAGACCCCGCTGTCATGCAGATTCAGTGCATGGGCATGGCCTTGCGAGCCATAACCCAGAATCGCGACCTGCTTGCCCTGGATAAGGGACAGGTCGGCGTCCTTGTCGTAGTAGACATTCAATGCCACGGGGGTCTCTCCGGTTTGTTGCTTGAAGGGAATGCGCTCAGGCGGTGTGCCGTAGCGCCAGGATCTGATCGCCACTGGCGATGGCGGCAACGCCGCTGCGGACGACTTCGTGGATTTCCACGAACTCGCGCAGTTCGCGCAGGAAATCATCGACATCCATGCCCGAGCCGGTCAGCTCGATGACTCGCAGTCCGTCGGTCTGATCCACGACCTCGGCCTTGTAGCGCTCCAGGAGTTCGGTCATGCGGTCCTTGGAGGTCACGACATAGCGCACCTTGACCAGCAGCAGTTCACGTTCCACATGACCTCGGCGGGTCAGTTCCACGCGATCCACGACGTCGATCAATTTCGAGATCTGCTTGTTGATCTGGTTGATCACCTGATCGGTTCCCGTCGTCACCAGCGTGAGCCGGGACACGGCGGGATCATCGGTCGGTGCCACCGACAGCGATTCGATGTTGTAGCCGCGCGACGAAAACAGGCCCGCGACGCGCGCAAGCGCCCCGGATTCGTTCTGCAGCAGGATCGAAATGATGTGTCGCAAGGGCCGACCCGAATTTAAAGAGTCGCGCACGGTAATCAGGCCGTAGACGAAAATCAAGCAGATCGGCCACAAGAATGCTGCACCGCAACTTGCCGTCCGATAAACTGGGGGGTTCCACCCCGGAATCCGCCTTGGAACCCAAGATGATGAGTGCGACCGTGACTCCTGCCGATACCGACCTGCGACGCGAACCCGAAACCCTGTCGGGTTCGGAGATTATCGTCCGCGTACTGGCCGAGCAGGACGTCGATGTCATCTTCGGTTATTCCGGTGGCGCCATCCTCCCGACCTATGATGCCGTGTTCCGTTACAACGCGGACCACGCCGACAGCATGCCGCTGATCGTGCCCGCCAATGAGCAGGGCGCCGGCTTCATGGCCGCCGGTTACGCGCGTGCTTCGGGCAAGGTCGGCGTGGCGATGGTGACCTCCGGCCCCGGCGCGACCAATTGCGTGACGCCGGTACGCGACTGCATGGCCGACTCGATTCCGATCGTGGTGATCTGCGGCCAGGTGGCCACCGGCGCCATCGGCACCGACGGCTTCCAGGAGGCCCCGGTCACCAGCATCATGGGCAGCTGCGCCAAGCATGTGTTTCTGGTGACCGAACCGGAGCGCCTGGAGGCCACCGTGCGCACCGCCTTTGCCATTGCCCGGACCGGCCGACCCGGCCCCGTGGTGATCGACGTGCCCAAGGACGTCCAGAACTGGACCGGCCCCTACCGCGGCGCCGGCGAGCTGCCCATCCCTGGCTATCGGCAACGTATCCGCGCGCTGGAAACGGCGCCGCTGTCGGAACGTCGCTGCGAGGATTTCTATGCGTTGCTGGCGCAGTCCGAGCGGCCGCTGATCTATGCGGGCGGCGGCGTGATCTCCAGCGATGCCGCGCAGGTGATGCGCGAGTTCGCGGACGAATACGGCATCCCGGTCGTGACCACGCTGATGGGGCTGGGCGCCTACGACACCACGCAGCCGCGTGCGCTGCACATGCTGGGCATGCACGGCACCGCCTACGCGAACTATGCGGTGGACGACTGTGATTTCCTGATCGCGCTGGGCGCCCGCTTCGACGATCGCGTGGCCGGCGTGCCGGACAAGTTTGCCGGCAATGCCAAGCACATCGCCCACTTCGATATCGATGCCTCGGAGATCGGCAAGGTCAAGCCGGTGCACTGGCATCACGTGGGGCGCCTGCAACCGGCGCTGGAGACCTTGCTGGAATTCGGTCGCCAGCAGCAGGTCCGGACGGACTTCGGCGCCTGGCACGGCCATGTCGCGGAACTGAAATCGACCTACGCGATGAACTTCGATCGCAACAGCGACCTGATCCAGCCCTACGCGGTGCTGGAGGCGATCAACCGCCTCACGGAAGGTCACGCACTGATCTCCACCGGCGTCGGGCAGCATCAGATGTGGGCGGCTCAGTATTTCGACTTCCGCGAGCCGCGTCTGTGGCTGACCTCCGGCTCCATGGGCACCATGGGTTTCGGCCTGCCCGCCGCAATCGGCGCCCAGTTCGCCCGGCCGAACACGCTGGTCATCGATATCGATGGCGACGCCAGCATCCGCATGAATCTCGGGGAACTGGAGACGGTGACCACCTACGATCTGCCGATCAAGATCGTCGTGCTGAACAACTACGGCGACGGCATGGTCAAGCAGTGGCAGAAGCTGTTCTTCAAGGGGCGATTCGCGTTCTCCGACAAGTCGCTGCACAAGAAGGACTTCGTCAAGGCTGCGGAAGCCGATGGCTTCCCGTGGGCCCGCCGGCTCGATGATGTCGCGGATATCGACGCGGTGGTGAAGTCCTTCATCGAGTTCGAAGGTCCCGCGTTCCTGGAAGTGATCATCGACCCGGACGCTGGCGTCTACCCGATGGTCGGCCCTGGCATGAGCTACACGCAGATGATCACCGGCGATCACATCCCGTCACGGCATGCCCCGACGGAGCAGGCGGACCAGTCGGAAATGTTCTAGGGCCGTCACACGACAGCCCGATTCAACAGACTCCGTCGCGTTGTTCCCCTGAGCGACATTCAACCAATGCGGTGGCCGGTGGTCGCACTGCTGGTGCTCGTTGCACTGGCCGCGTCGCCGGCCCTCCCCGCCGACGACGCGGCCTACCGTCTCGCCAGCGCCCGCACGCTGGAAAACCGCGGACAATTGACCGCAGCCATTGTCGAGCGCCTGTGGGCGGATCAGGCGCTGCACCGCATCGAGCAGCGGGATCACAACGATCATCAGATCTGGCGACTGCTGCAACGACTGCCCAGCACCGCGCTGAACGCGCCCCCCGCCGCAGCGCCGTGGACCGCCGAGGGTTGGTGGGCGCTCGCGCGCAGCTACCGCGACCATGCGACATCCCACTGGGACCTGGCCCGCACGCTGGACGCCTGGGCACGCCGGTATCCCGATCACCCGGCCCGGGACTCCATTCTGCGAACGCTGCAGGTGGACTTGCCGCCGACACAACCGACCTACCGGCATGTCGCGCCGCGGCACGCGGTACGCCCTCAGCGAATCGCGGTCGTCGTGCCGACCTCCGGGCCACTCGGCGACGCCGGACGGGCACTGGCCGACGCCCTGCTGGACGCGGCGAGAGCCGCACCTGACCTGAGCATCCGGCTGTTCGACAGCGGCGCGGGTGACAGCTATTCGGTGTATCAGGCGGCGGCCCAGTACGGACCGGACCTGATTGTCGGCCCGCTGGACAAGAGCACCGTGGAGGTGCTGTCCCGACAAGGACGGCTGTTGATCCCGACCCTGGCGCTGAACTACGGCAGCAGCAGCGCGTGGAGTGCCGGCAATCTCTGGCAATTCGGCCTGGCGCCGGAGGATGATGCCGCTGCCGCGGCCGCTCAGGCCATTCAGGCGGGCCGGCGGCGCGCCGCGATTCTGTTTTCCGATGACGACTGGGGCAGGCGGGTCGGTCTCGGCTTCCTGGAACACTATGAAGCGCTGGGCGGCGAGGTGATCGATCAGGCCAGCTTCTGGGCCGGCAGCGATGATCTGCAAGCTGCCGTGCAACATCTGCTGCAACCCGATGCGACACGGCCGCTGTGGCAGGACACCCGCCCAGGCCGACTCGCGGGCTCACGCCGGATCGACATGCTGTTCCTCGCCGCGAAGTCGCGTGACGCGAGACTGCTCGTCCCGCTGCTGCGCTTTCATCATGCGGTCGATCTGCCGGTGTACGCGCCAGACGCCGCCCTGAGCGCCCGTCGCGACCAGGAAGCGATCAATGATCTCCGGATGGTGCTGCTGTGCGGCCCCCGCGACAACAACGGGGAAGCCGGCGATTTCGCCCAGTTCTCGGCGCTGGGACGCGACGCCTTCGCGGTGGCGACGCAACTGCCGGCGCTTGAGTCCGGACAGGAGATCCAAGGAGCGACCGGCCGGCTGTCCCTCGCCACCGGCGGACAGGTCAGGCGTCGCGCGACCTGCAGTCCGCTGCGACCCTGAGCGAGGTCATCGGGCAAAGGACGGCCGCGGTCCGCCCTTCACCCGAAACAGTCACTTGAGCAGGATGTTCGCCTTGTTCTTGGCGAAGGTCTTTTCCCCGACCCCCTTCACCTTCTTGAGCTCCTCGGCGGACTTGAACGCGCCGTGATCCTTGCGGTACGCGACAATACGCTGCGCCGTCACGGGGCCGACCCCGTCCAGCTCCTCCGCCAAGGTTGCCGCGCTCGCGGCGTTGATGTTGACCGGCCCCGCGAAACTCAGCGCCGAATAGAACAATGCCACAACAAAGATGATGTATTTCATGCTGTTTCCCTCACTGGTTTGAAAATCAAGCGCAACATGCGCTCACCAACAAGTAACGGGGAAAAACTTCAATTCCGGACACGACAGCAACGACCGTTCGTCGGGTGTCGGTGCGATCGATCCACCGGAGAACGCGCGCAAACCACCACTCGGAATCATTTGGTCTGCGCGTGTGCATGATCTACCATCGCCGGAGACGGCATCACGCCGATATGGGAGGACGCGGTGACAGCGGGTGATCAGACAATCCAGATGGGTTATATCGGCGGCCTGGCGCGTCGACTGATCAACGATGGCCTGCTGACGGATGCCGCGGCGCGCGAGGCCCAGGCCAAATCGTCCAAGGATCGCATCGCGCTCGTCCATTGGGTTGTCTCCCAGAATCTGGCATCGGCGCTGGACGTGGGCATGGCCGCAAGCCGCGAGTTTGGCCTGCCGCTGCTCGATCTCAACGCGATGAACATGGAGTACGCGCCGATCAGCGAGGTCAGCCAGGCGCTGATTCGTGACCATCGCGCGCTACCCCTGTTCAAGCGCGGCAAGCGGCTATACGTGGCGACGTCGGACCCGACGAATCTGCAGGGCCTCGACGAGATCAAGTTCAACACCGGCCTGACCACCGAACCGGTCCTGGTCGAGGACGACAAGCTCGGCAACTTCATCGAGAACGCGCTGAACGCCATGGAGGCTGCGTCGCTGGATGTCGGCGACGAAGATCTGGAGAACATCGACCTCGACGAGGGTGACGACGCCAAGGAAAGCGAGGACATCACGCGGGCCGATACCGAATCCGCGCCGGTCGTCCGCTTCGTCAACAAGATTCTGCTCGACGCGATCAACCGCGGCGCATCGGACATCCACTTCGAACCCTACGAGAAGAAGTACCGGGTTCGGTATCGCCAGGACGGCATTCTTCAGGAGATCGCGACGCCCCCCGTGCAAATGGGCATGCGGCTGGCGGCCCGGCTCAAGGTGATGTCGAGAATGGACCTCGCCGAACGCCGCGTACCGCAGGACGGCCGCATCAAGCTGAACCTGTCGAAGACCAAGGCCATCGACTTCCGCGTCAACACCTGCCCCACGCTGTTCGGCGAAAAGATCGTCCTGCGTATCCTCGACCCGACCAGCGCCCAGCTCGGGATCGATGCGCTGGGATACGAGCCACACCAGAAGGAGCTTTATCTCAAGTTCCTGAGCAAGCCCTACGGCATGATCCTGGTGACCGGCCCGACCGGCAGCGGCAAGACCGTGTCGCTCTACACCGGGCTGAACATCCTCAACACGGCGGACCGGAACATCTCCACGGCGGAAGATCCTGCGGAAATCAACCTGCCCGGCATCAATCAGGTCAACGTCAACCCGAAAGTCGGCCTGACCTTCGCGTCGGCCCTGAAGGCCTTTCTCCGTCAGGATCCGGATATCATCATGGTGGGTGAGATTCGCGACCTGGAAACGGCCGAGATTGCGATCAAGGCCGCGCAGACGGGTCACCTGGTGCTGTCCACGCTGCATACCAACGACGCGCCGCAAACACTGACCCGCATGCTTAACATGGGTGTGCCGGCCTACAACATCGCCTCGTCGGTCTCGCTGATCATTGCCCAGCGACTGGCACGCCGCCTGTGCAAGCAATGCAAGCAGCCGATCGATATCCCGAGAGAGGAACTGATCAAGGAAGGCTTCCTCGAATCCGATCTGGAGAATCTGACGCTCTACGAAGCCAAGGGCTGCGATGCATGCAGCGGCACCGGCTACAAGGGCCGCGTGGGTATTTACCAGGTCATGCCGGTCAACGAGGATATGGGGCGCGCGATCATGGAAGGCTCCAACGCCATGGAACTGGCACAACTCGCCAAGCAACAGGGCATCGACGATTTACGTCGATCCGGGCTGCTCAAGGTCCTGCAAGGCGTCACCAGCCTGGTTGAAGTCAACCGGGTCACCGTCGACTAGCCGGAAGCGAAACGAACACCATGGCAAAAGCGGCAACCAAAGAAGCCACCTTTCTCTGGCAAGGCACCAACCGCGAAGGCTCGCGGGTCAAGGGACAGATGGACGCGCTCAGCGACGCGCTGGTCAAGATTCAGCTGCGCAAGCAGGGCATCAACCCCATCAGCGTGCGCAAGAAGAGCGAGCTCTTCGGCAAGCGCAAGAAGAAGATCGAAACCGGCGACATCGCCGTGTTCTCGCGGCAGATGGCGACGATGATGCAGGCAGGCGTGCCACTGGTGCAGGCGCTGGAGATTGTCGGAAAGGGTCACGAGAACCCCTCCATGGGTCAGATGATCAGCGAGATCCGATCCGAGATCGAGGGCGGCGCGACCTTCGCCGAATCCCTGTCCAAGCACCCCAAGTATTTCGACGACCTGTTCGTCAACCTTGTCGACGCCGGCGAGCGCTCCGGGGCGCTGGAGGCGTTGCTGGACAAGATCGCGACCTACAAGGAAAAGACCGAGGCGATCCGGAAGAAGGTCAAGAAAGCGCTGACCTACCCGGCGGCAGTTGTCGTCGTGGCCTTCATTGTGACCGGTATCTTGCTCTATTTTGTCGTGCCACAGTTTAAGGATCTATTCACAGGTTTTGGGGCCGATCTACCCGCCTTTACCCTGCTAGTGATTTCGCTCTCGGAGTTCGTGCAGGCCAAATGGTGGCTGGTTCTCGGCATCATCATCGCCGTGGGTTTTACCCACGCACAGTGCCACCGCCGCTTCCGGCGCTATCGACATGTGCAGGACCGCATCATGCTCCGGTTACCGGTCATCGGCGATATCCTGAACAAGTCCGCCGTGGCACGATTCGCGCGCACGCTATCGACCATGTTTGCAGCCGGCGTTCCGCTGGTCGATGCACTTGATTCGGTATCTCGAGCAGCCGGGAATATCGTCTATGAAGATGCCATTCAGCAGATGAAGGATCAGGTCGCTACAGGTCAGCAACTGCAGGTCAGCATGGCCCAGTCCGGCGTTTTCCCGAGCATGGCCGTGCAGATGATTGCCATCGGCGAGGAATCCGGCGCGCTGGATTCCATGTGCGCCAAGGTCGCGGACTTTTACGAGGAAGAGGTCGATAACCTCGTGGACAACCTCTCCAGCCTGCTGGAGCCGCTGATCATGGCGGTGCTCGGCGTGCTGGTCGGCGGTCTGGTCGTCGCCATGTATCTGCCCATCTTCAAGCTCGGTTCGGTGGTCTGAGACGCCGGAACATCCGCTCGTTTTCCACCGGAACCCAATGTGATCGAACTGTTGCAGACATCGCTGTCGCTATGGATCGGCGTGGCAGCGATCGTCGGTCTGCTGGTGGGCAGCTTTCTCAACGTGGTCGTTCACCGCCTGCCCCGGATGTTGCAGCAGACCTGGCGACAGGAATGCAGAACATTGCTCGAACTGCCCGAGTCGGCTCCCGAGCCACCCCGGGAATCCCTGATCCACCCCGGCTCGCGCTGCCCGTCCTGTCACGCGAGCATTCACTGGTACGACAATATTCCCGTTGTCAGTTTCCTGTTCCTCCGGGGCCGTTGTCGATACTGCAAGGCCGGAATCAGCGGGCGCTATCCGCTGGTGGAACTGCTGACCGCCGTCGCCAGCGGCGTGGTCGCATGGCAACTGGGGTTCAACCCCTACGGCATCGCGGCGATCGGGCTGACCTGGGCGCTGATCGCCCTGTCCGCCATCGACTTCGATCATCAACTGCTGCCGGACAACATCACGCTGCCGGCGCTTTGGGCCGGGCTGCTGCTGAGCGTCGCTGGCGGTCCGGTGCCGCCAGCGGACGCAATCATCGGCGCGGCGGCCGGCTATCTGTCTCTGTGGCTGGTGTTCCATGGCTTTCGGCTGGTCACCGGCAAGGAGGGCATGGGGTATGGCGACTTCAAGCTGCTCGCCGTTTTCGGCGCCTGGCTCGGTTGGAGTGCCCTGCCGCTGACCATCCTGCTGTCTTCGGTCGTTGGCGCCCTCGTCGGCGGCACCCTGATCGCAACCGGCCTGCTGAGACGGGATCAGCCAATGCCGTTCGGCCCGTACATCGCCGCCGCGGGCTGGGTCGCGATGCTGTGGGGTGACGAGCTCGTCCATGGCTACCTGCAGTTCGCGGGGCTCTGAATCATGATCTGGACGGTTGGCCTGACCGGAGGCATCGCCAGTGGCAAGTCGGCCGCGAGCGCCATGTTCGAAGCACTGGGCGTACCGGTGCTGGATGCCGACCAGACCGCGCGCGACGTCGTGGAACCGGGCACGCCGGGACTGGCCAGGATCATCGAGACATTTGGCAACGAAGTGCTGACTGCCGACGGGCAACTCGACCGCGCCAAATTGCGTGCAATCGTGTTCAAGGACAACGACAAGCGGCAGGCGCTCGAGGCGATTGTTCACCCGGCCGTCCGCGTGGCCATGCAGGCATGGCGCGAGTCGCTGGACACGGACTACTGCATCCTCGCCATTCCGCTGCTGGTGGAATCAGGCCTCAACCGGATGACCGACCGCGTGCTGGTCATCGACGTGGATCCGGACACGCAGCGACGGCGCCTGATCGAGAGGGACGGTATTGACGCGGCCCTCGCGGAACGCATGATCCAGTCCCAGGTCGGCAGGGAAGAACGACTGGCCGCCGCCGACGATGTCGTCGACAACAATGGCTCGCTGGCGGCATTGCAGTCGCAAATCGATACACTGCACCGTCGTTATGTCGCGCTCAGTCACGCTGAATGAGCAATTTGTGTTGATGTCGTTACAATGCCCCTTCGCAGTGGGGCGCATTGCATGATGGGACCGGGAACGTCCTCCGACATCATTTGGTTCGAGCAACCGCTCAACGAACGGGTGCGCACCTACCTGCGCCTCGAATTCCTGTTCAAGCGTCTGAAGCACCATCGGGCGGATGCCAGCTACTGGGGGCGACGCGCGGCGGTCGGGGCATTGCTCGACATCTTCCTGCTGCTCGGTCGCAGCGACCTCAAGGGCGACATCACCAAGGAACTCGGGGAACAGCATGCGCACCTGCGCCGGCTCGAAGCGCAGCCAGGCGTCAATGACGACCGGCTCAGCGACGTGCTCAAGCGCATCGAGCAGGCCGTTCAGGCAATTCAGGGCCTGTCCTCCCAGTTCGCGGGGGCCGCGTTACGCAACAACGACTTTCTCGTCAGCATCGCCAACCGGATCGCCATACCGGGGGGCACCACGGGCTTCGACCTTCCGAACTTCGAACTGTGGCTACGCCGGCCGCTGGAAGAATCCGAACACGACCTGAATGCCTGGTGCGCGGACATCGGCGCGTTCGAGCGCGCCATCGATCTGGATCTGGAGCTGATCCGAAACAGCGCCAACCCGTCGACCATGGTGGCGCGCGACGGCATTCACGTGCAGTCGCTGGATGGCCCCAGACAGATGCTGCGTATCGGCGTCCCGGTGACCTGCCGTGCCCATCCGGAGATCAGCGCCGGCAAGCACCGGTTCACCGTCCGTTTCATGGAAACCCGGGAAACCGGAAGCCGCAGCCATCAGGTTCGGACGGACATCGAATTCCGATTGGCCTGCTGCGGCATCGGATGACTCGATCGCCGGATCCAGTCCGCGCTGACGCGATGTTCTCTCGTACCACGCCCCAGGCGCACGCGCAGCCAGGCCGCGTGGCGCGACCCCGCCGCACGCTGACCCGGTCACGGGCGACCCGCTGATGCCCGCGACGGAACCGCCACGACTCGTGCGTTGC
>NZ_CAXFCL010000018.1:0-4045 GCF_964000955.1 uncultured Abyssibacter sp. | reverse complement strand
CGACGAGGAAATCCGCCGCGTCATCCAGGTGCTGTCTCGCCGGACCAAGAACAACCCGGCGCTGATCGGACGCCCCGGTGTCGGCAAGACCGCCATCGCCGAGGGGCTGGCCCAGCGCATCATTGACGGTGAAGTCCCTGAAGGCCTGCGCGACAAGCGTCTGTTGTCGCTGGATCTGGGCGCGCTGATCGCCGGCGCCAAGTTCCGCGGCGAGTTCGAGGAACGGCTCAAGTCCGTGCTCAAGGACCTGTCCAAGCAGGAAGGCCGGATCATCCTGTTCATCGACGAAATCCATACCCTGGTCGGCGCCGGCAAGGCGGAAGGCGCCATGGACGCCGGCAACATGCTCAAGCCCGCGCTGGCGCGTGGCGAACTGCACTGCATCGGCGCCACCACGCTGGACGAGTACCGCGAGAACATCGAAAAGGATGCCGCGCTGGAACGTCGCTTCCAGAAGGTCGTCGTCGACGAGCCGTCGGTGGAGGACACCATCGCCATTCTGCGCGGACTCAAGGAGCGTTACGAGGTGCACCACGGCGTCGAGATCACCGACCCGGCCATCATCGCGGCCGCGCGGCTGTCGCACCGGTACATCTCCGACCGGCAGTTGCCGGACAAGGCCATCGACCTGATCGACGAGGCCGCCAGCCGGATTCGCATCGAGATCGATTCCAAGCCCGAGGCCATGGACCGCCTGGAGCGGCGCATCGTCCAGCTCAAGATCGAGCAGGAAGCGCTGAAGAAGGAGTCCGACGACGCTTCGCGCAAGCGCCTGGAGTCGCTGAAGACCGACATCGCCAAACTGGAACGCGAGTACTCCGACCTGGAGGAAATCTGGAAGTCGGAGAAGGCCAGCGTCCAGGGCGCCTCCAGCATCAAGGAGGAACTCGAACGCGCCCGCATCGAGCTGGAGCACGCCCGGCGTGCCGGTGATCTGGGGCGGATGTCCGAGTTGCAGTACGGGCGCATCCCGGAACTGGAGCGTCAGCTCGCCGAGGCGCAGGCCGCCGGCGATGGTGAACAGCGCAAGTTCCAGCTGCTCAAGAGCCGCGTGACCGACGAGGAAGTCGGCGAGGTCGTGTCCAAATGGACCGGCATCCCTGTCGCCAAGCTGATGGAGGGCGAGCGCGAAAAGCTGCTGCAGATGGAATCCGTGCTGCACGAACGGGTCGTCGGCCAGGACGAGGCGATCTCCGCCGTGGCCAACGCCATCCGCCGCTCCCGCGCGGGCCTGTCCGATCCATCCAAGCCGGTGGGCAGCTTCCTGTTCCTGGGGCCGACCGGGGTTGGCAAGACCGAGCTGTGCAAGACGCTGGCCGGCTTCCTGTTCGATTCGACCGAGAACCTGATCCGCGTCGACATGAGCGAATTCATGGAGAAGCACTCGGTGTCCCGGCTGATCGGCGCCCCGCCCGGTTACGTCGGCTACGATCAGGGCGGTTATCTGACCGAGGCCGTGCGCCGCAAGCCCTACTCCGTGCTGTTGCTGGACGAGGTGGAAAAGGCGCACCCGGACGTGTTCAACATCCTGTTGCAGGTGCTGGACGACGGCCGCCTGACCGATGGTCAGGGCCGCACCGTGGACTTCCGCAACACCGTCGTGGTGATGACTTCGAACCTCGGCAGCAACCTGATCCAGGATCTGTCGTCGGGCGACGAGGACAACAGCTACGCGGCAATTCGCGAGGCGGTTCTGGAAGTGGTGCGGCAGCAGTTTCGGCCGGAGTTCGTCAACCGCATCGACGAAGTGGTCGTCTTCCACCCGCTGGCCAAGGATCAGATCCGCAACATCGCGCTGATCCAGGCTCAGGGGCTGATGGCGCGGCTGGCCGAACGCGACCTGTCGCTGTCGTTCACCGACGCCGCGCTCGACCGGCTGGCCGACGCGGGCTTCGACCCGGTGTACGGCGCCCGGCCACTCAAGCGGGCGCTGACCCAGCTCGTGGAAAACCCGTTGGCCAACCGGATTCTCGCCGGCGACTTCGCACCCGGAACGACCATCCGCATCGAGACCGGCGACGACGGGTTCGAGTTTCGTGCCGAGGCCGCCTGAGCCCGAGCAACGGATCGGTGGGGGAACCCTCCGATCCAAAGTTGCCCGAGGTGATGGGCGACCTCCGCCGCGGTGACAGGCCGGCGCGCTGCTAGGGCGTGCCGGCGTCGTCCCGGTCGATCCGGCGCGCAGTTCGCAGAATGTCGCGGAGCTCGTGCCGGGCCCGGAACAGGCCGAATGCGATGAATGCTCCGGTGGTCCAACTCAACATCGAACCGGTCGGGTCCGCGATCAGAAATGCCCCGACCAGTGCGACATAAAGCGCCACACGAACAACCATCAGATTCGGCTGCAACCACTTCCGACCAAAACCGCGATAGATGTAATAGGGAATCCAGCGCGTGATCGCCAGGGTGGCCAGCGCCAGAATACCCGGCGCTGACGCCGGCACGACGATCAGGCAGGCGGTGACCCGGACAAACTGCAGCACAAGGTGCAGCCAGACACGCGTCGCGTAGTCCACGCGGTTGAACACCCGGTAGATCAGGTGCAACACCACGAGACCCGCCATCCAGACCGCGAACAGGGCCATCGTCGATCGCGGCGGGTCCAGCAGGACAATCCCGCCAGCTCCCAGAACCGCGGCCCAAACCCACGGTTGCACGACCGGCATCGCAGCCGCGTGTGAGAAGTACGCATTCGAGAGTTTCGGATTCGATTCGAAACGCTCACCACAACGATCATTGTCGACATATCCCTGCTCGTAAATCGCCCAGAACGAAACCAGCAACAAGGCCAGACCGGCCAGATGAAGCATCGGCGCCGACGCGAGCGTGACCGTCGCCAGCGCCCAGTACGCGTAGTCGTCGAGCAGGATGCCGCGTCGCAGATAGTGCTTGCCGGGTCGCTTCACCTTGCTGGTGTAATCGAACGGCAGGTAAACCCGGCTGAGGGCGTGTTGATACCGCGCGTCGGGCCATTGCGTGAAGACCGGGTGCCCTGCCTGATCCAGTACGGGCAGATCGGCGCCGGAGTCGGTCACCACCATGGCCGCGGCCAGCGTCTGGCGACCCAGGCGCGCATCGATCAGCGCGAGCTTGCCATCGCGCCGATCCCGTGTCCCACGCAGCGAGCAGGCTACCAGTTCAACGTCATGCCAGCCCATTGCGTCGAGCAGTGGTCGGATGATCGGCTCGAAGCCGATGCTGACCACGACAACGCGCTGCGGCCCCGTCCGCAGCGCGGCGGACAATGGCTTGTTCAGCCAGTCCGCCCCCTGCCGAGCCGCGTAACGATGCCAGCGGCGCCATTGCAACGGTGCGCACAACAGCACCGTACGGATTCGCCAAATGTCCCGCGTCGGCTCGCCGCCACCGCTCCACCGCCACGGCTTGATGACATCCAGAACCCGGAGAAGAATCGCGATCAGTAGCCCAGGAAATGCCTGGTCGATGAATGCTTCCGTGGAGTTGCGCAGCCACAGCGTCTCGTCGAAATCCACCAGAACGGTGCCGTCGTGTGCTTCAACCTGACGCAACGCCGCGTCCGGCGAACGGGTGTGTTCGGCCGCAGGTGTAGCGGACTCATCATTCATTGATCGGACCCTGCGGAGGGTGGGACTGGCTGACCGATCTCGGTTCCCGTCACGGTCAGCACAACGTTCTGATCCACCAAGCGTACCGACGCCGTTGTGACAAACGTGTGAGCAATCGACATTGCCGACAAGCAGCCGGCGGTATCCTGAAGCCTCAGCAGCCGGCTCCGTCGCCCTCGGTCAGAATCATTCCCACCATACCCGCCATCGACATCTGCGGAGTATTCCACGGCGCCGGCACACGTGATGGGCCGAGGTGGAGGGCTATAGCCCCTGCTCGATTGCGATAACGCTGCAAGCGTCGCCCATCATCAGGCGATTGGCGATCTCGCGCCCGATTAGCAGATCCAACCGCTACCGGAGGCTTCGCAGCGTCAGTTCCGACGGTTTTTCAGCGAGGATTTGAAGGGCACCGGCGAATGGCAATCCGCGATCGTGGTTCCTTTCCCACCCGACCT
>NZ_CAXFCL010000017.1:0-5550 GCF_964000955.1 uncultured Abyssibacter sp. | reverse complement strand
TCAGTGACCAGAGCAATCCTGCGTTGCTGAACCTCGGGGTCAGCGCTACCGGAAACGCGGTGGTCTTCATTATCGATCTGGCGACCGGGATGTACCGTCCGGACGATGCGGGCTATGTCTTCGATACCGGATCGGGCTCCTTCCTTTCGCCCAGCGTGCTGACCAACCCGACGGACCACCCGATCTCCCTATCCTTGCCCGACCTCGGCGATGTCAGCGCGTTGAGCGAGCTGTCGATTCCGTTGGCGCGTCCCAACGGCATTGCCGATGTCGCGCCGGTTGATTTCGACGGCGATGGCATCATCGACCGGCTCTACGCCGGGGACTTGAGAGGTGCGTTGTGGCGCATCGATGTCGACGATCCCGATCCGGCGAACTGGGGCTTCGCGTTCCGTGACGGCAACGAGCCGCAGCCGCTGTTCGATGCCTCGGTTGCCTCTTCCAGCATGCAGCCCATTGCGACCCGTCCTGAAGTCACCTTCCATCCGAGCGGGCAGGGCTACATGCTGCTGTTCGGCACCGGCAAGTTCCATGAGCTGGAGGACCTGACAGCGGAGGGGCTGCCGACGCAGACCTTCTACGGCATCTGGGACAAGTACGATGGCGGCACCACGGCGCCGACGATCGAGGATGCGGACCTGCTCGCGCAGAGCATCGTGGCCGAGGAGACGCAGGAGGCGGACATTGATGGCGATGGTGAAACGGAGTCGGCGACGTTCCGCGTGACCAGCGACAATCTGGCCAACTGGCGCAGCGACACCAACACCGGTGCCGATACGCATCTGGGCTGGAAGCTCGACATGCTGGTGGACGGCCAGGCGGACAACAACGGTGAACGCATCCTCGGCGATCCGCGGCTGCGCAACGGGCAGATTGCGTTCGCGTCGGTCGTGCCGGGCGAATCGCTTTGTCAGTTCGAGGGCAAGTCGTGGTTCTATCGGCTGGATGCGGGTACCGGTGGTCGGACCCTGATCGCGCCGTATTCGAACTACGTGGATGATCTGCCACCTTCGGCCGTGCAGAACGATTCGATCTCCGAGCTGCCGCAGGTGCTGCTGACGCCGACGGGGCAGGAAGTGAACCTGGCGCGTGACGGCGAAGGGGAAATCAACTCCGTGCTGACCGAGCCGGGAGGCTTCGAGCGGCAGCGTGCAACATGGCGGGAGCTGCGATGAAGCAACGCGCTCAGGGGTTTTCGCTGATCGAGGTCATGATCGCCGTTGCGATCGTGGCCATCCTCGCGACCATTGCCTACCCGTCGTACACCAAGTACGTGCAGAAGACTCGCCGTGCGGAGGTCATCTCCAACATGTCGAACATGGCGCAGTGGCTGGAGCGTTGGTACAGCAAGAACAACCAGTACCCCTCCGCCGACAACGCCACCGATGCGGCCGCGGTCAGTTCGGCCACCCATGCGGCCGCGACCAACTGGTACACCGTCGCAATCACGTTCACCGAGACCAATGGGCGCAATACCGGCTACACGATCACCGCGACGGCCCAGAGCAACCAGACGGATGACTCGGAGTCCGGAACGTCATGCTCGACGTTGCAGCTCACCGCGCTGGGGAATCAGACGCCCGCGGACTGCTGGAACTGAGCGGCCCGACGGGTGGCCGGCTTGCCCGTGTCGCCGCTGCCGTGAACACTAGAGGCCCGGACCGATGGTCCGGGCCTTTTTACTTTGTTCATGGCAGGAGGCAGCCCATCGCTCGCGAGCAGTCCGGATTTCGTGTGGGTGTCGATCTCGGCGGCA
This sequence comes from uncultured Abyssibacter sp., assembly GCF_964000955.1. NCBI lineage: Bacteria > Pseudomonadati > Pseudomonadota > Gammaproteobacteria > Chromatiales > Oceanococcaceae > Abyssibacter > uncultured Abyssibacter sp. Next base: position 3,794 of record NZ_CAXFCL010000017.1, on the reverse strand, counting down.
CCAAGATCGAAGCTGTCGTGCTGGACGGTGATTCCGCCATCGCCGTGCGTCATCGCCTGCCGACGCCGCGCGAATCCTATGACGCGATTCTCGACACCATCGCCCAGCTGGTGCGTCGCGTCGAGGGTGAGGTTGGCGAGGCCGGGCTTCCGGTCGGGATCGGGACGCCGGGGAGTCTGTCGCCGGCCACCGGCCGGCTTCGGAATTCCAATACCGTCGTGATGAATGGTCAGCCGTTTGTCGAGGATATTCAGCAACGGCTCGAACGCGAGGTGCGGATCGCCAATGACGCGAACTGCCTCACGCTGTCCGAAGCCTCCGATGGCGCCGCGGCGGGTTGCCGTGTCGTTTTTGGGGTGATCCTGGGGACGGGCTGCGGCGGTGGGGTGGTTGTTGATGGTGAACTGCGCGCCGGCGCCAACGGCATCGGCGGTGAATGGGGCCACAATCCGCTGCCCTGGCCGGCCCCGGATGACCCACGGGAGTCGCCCGGACATGTCTGCTGGTGCGGTCGGCGCGGCTGCATGGAGACCTACCTTTCCGGCACCGGACTGGCGCTGGAGCACCGTCACCGCACGGGCGAAGAGGTGACCGGCCGCGACGTGATCGAACGGGCCGCCGCCGGCGACGAGGCCGCGCTGGCAACGCGCGAGCGCTATGCCTCGCGGCTGGCCAGGGGGCTGTCATCGATCATCAACCTGCTCGATCCCGACGCCATCGTGCTGGGGGGTGGGTTGTCCAACGTCGATTGGCTGTATGCTCGGGTGCCCGAACTGTGGACACAATGGGTGTTCAGCGACGTGATTCACACGCGACTGCTGCGCGCCCGCTATGGAGACTCGTCAGGCGTCCGGGGTGCCGCCTGGCTCTGGCCGAAATCCTGATCAATGTTGAAGCTCTACACAAACTACCGCAGCGTCTCGACGCATCGCGTGCGCATCGCTCTGAACTACAAGGGCGTGCCCTACGATCCCATCTTCGTGGACTCCGATGCCGGCGAGCACCTGAAGATGGAATACCTCTGGCTGAATCCGCAGGGGCTCGTGCCCGCGCTGGTGGTCGATGAAGACCTGATCATCACCCAGTCGTTCGCGATCCTGGAGTATCTCGACGAGCGCTATCCCGAACGTCCGCTGCTGCCGGAGGATGTGCGGCTGAGGGCGAAGATTCGTTCGTTCGCCCAGATTGCCGTCGCGGACATGAATCCGCTGAATATCGTCCGGGTATTCCGCTACATGCGGGATCAGATGTCGGTTCCGTTCGATGCCCGGCGCCAGTGGTTCGAGCACTGGGCGCACAAGGGCTTTGCCGCGATGGAGTGGATGCTGGCGCAGGAGCCGGAGCACGACTACGCCTTCGGCCATACGCCGACGCTTGCCGACGTGTGTCTGGTGCCGCAGGTGCACAACGCGCTGGCAACCCGCCTGGACCTGTCCGACTATCCCAATCTGCGTCGCGTCTACCGCAGCTGTCTGTCGCTGTCGTCCTTCCAGGCGGCCGCGCCGGAGACGCAGTCCGACACGCTGCGCGTGTAGCTCGGACCGCGGTCAGCGTCCGGACGGGCCGTCAAAGCGGCCGCGTCCCACATGGGGCTTGATCTCGCGCGGTTTGAACGCACCCCGCCGGATGCCGATGATGATCAGCAGGCCCGCGAGCGGCAGCCCGAAGATCGTCAGGGCGATCACCATGGCGCCGTCACTGAGCGTGATGCCGGTTGCGCAGGGAACCTCGAAGGACACGTCAGGCAGATCCGCGCGAGAGGCGGTGGCGCAGAAATCGTTGGTGCTGGATAGCTGGTCCTCGCGGACCAGCCGGCATTCCGGACATTGTTCGAAGTAGGTCGGCGGCGCCAGGGTCGGGTAGATCTGTCGTGCCGTGTTGTTCGGCAGCACGTGAAAGAAGTCGCCTTCCGCGTTGCGCTGGATCGAACCCGCGCCCGGGTAGATGTTGAAGTTGTTGACGCGAAATTCGATGGGGTAGGCGACGCGATCGCCCAGAAACCACGCGCAAATGGCCCATAGCAGCAATGCGATGGTGGTCAAGACCGTCCTGAGTTTCATGCTTGCAGCCCAACGCTGAACTTTGGCGGATTCGAGAAAGTATACGCGCTTGTCCAATGTGGCTTTGTCGCGGGAGCGCAGGCGTATACTCCCGCCGCATCGGGCGCAGACCCGGACACACTCGCCAGCGCGGGAGAGACGACTTGGCAAGCAATCGATTCGAACGGCAACGGGCGATGATCGCCTCGCTGCTGGATGAAGTCGGAGATCGGCCTGACGACTTTCGTCAGTTTCTGCATCAGTGCGTGGACCTGGCGCCGCTGGAAACGCTGGAAGCCTGCGGTAGCCGAACGCTGATCCATCTGGCGCAGCAGCTCTACGATGACACGGCGGTCCTCGAAGGGATGTCGGTTTCCATCCTGCCTCCCGATCCGGACAGCGCCATGGCGCGTCTGTCCACCGCCTGCGCCGACCGCCCCTTTCTGGTCGATTCGCTGTCCCTGACCATTCGCGACACCGGCGCATCCATTGACTGGCTGATCCACCCGGTCATGCGGGTGGAGCGGGACGATGCCGGCAGACGGTTGCGCGTGGTGCCGCGGGACGAGCCCGGCGGGCGGGAGGAATCCTACATCCGCATCGTCTTTGACCCGCTCGCCGACCCGGACGCCTATCGAGCCCTCGAACAGCACGTGCGCCGGGTGCTGGCGGATCTGGAGGCGGTCGTGGAGGACTACGTGCCGATGCGTCGCCGCGCGCAGGGCATGATCGCCGAACTGAAGTACCCGCCTCCCGGTTGCGATCAGCAGCAGTTCGCCGAGGCGCAGGCCTTTCTGGAGTGGCTGGACGATGACCATTTCACTTTCCTGGGCTTTCGCGAAACCCGCGTGGTCGAGGGTGGCAATGGTGATCAGCTCGAGTTCGTGCCGAACAGCGGTCTGGGCTTGTTGCGTGATGAGCGTACGCGGGATCTGGATGCGCCCTACGTGGCCCCGCCGGCCGAGTTGCTGAAGTACATCCATTCCTCACGGCTGGTGGTCATCACCAAATCGGCGGCGCGCTCGCACCTGCACCATCCCGACTACATGGACTCGATTTCGCTCAAGCACTACGACGAGCGTGGCGAGGTGGTTGGCACTTACCGTTTCCTTGGGCTGTTCGCGACCAGCGTGTACATCAGTTCGACGTCGGACATTCCGATTGTTCGTCGCAAGCTGGACTATGTGGTCGCGAAGACGCGTCTGCCGGCGGACAGTCACGCGGCCAAGAGCCTGCGGGACGTCATCGAGTTTCTGCCACGGGACGAGCTGTTCCAGAGCGGCGAGGACGAGCTCTACGAGATGGCGCTGGCGATCCGCGCATTGCGCGACCGGCAGCAACTCAAGTTCCTGATGCGCCGGGATCGCTACGGTCGCTTCTATTCCTGCCTCGTGTTCATGCCGCGTGACCGCTACGGCTGGCAGGTGCGCGAGCGCATGGCCGCGGTGCTGCAGGAGGTCTTCGATGCGGTCAGCATCGAGCGCCAGGTGCAGTTCATGCGTGATGGTTTCGCGCGACTGCACTTCATGGTCCGGACACGGACCGGAACCCAGGTCGACGAATCGGTCGCCGATATCGAAGCCCGCCTGCTGCGGGCCACGCGCACCTGGCAGGACGCGTTGCGTGATGCCCTCGGTGTCCGCCTGCCGGCGCAGGAAGTCGCGAGGCTGATGGCGATCTACGGTGACGCGTTTCCGGCGGGTTACACCAGCGCCGTGACGGCGGACGAGGCCGCGGAGGATATCGCCTGGCTGG
>NZ_CAXFCL010000016.1:0-4376 GCF_964000955.1 uncultured Abyssibacter sp. | reverse complement strand
GCTTGAACTCTCGACTGAACTTCCTGCGCTTCGACATGAACACTCCTTTGGCCCAGTATCAGGCTTCTTGAAAGTGTCCGCGAGAACGGGGTAGAACCCTTCATACTGCTCACGCCGAGAAAATTCTCAAGCCTAAGGATGATTGGCGTGTTGGTACATTTGAACAGCTTGCTGGTCCAGTCAGAACCGGCCCTTTCGGGTCGCTACTGCATAAATCAGACTACATCGAAGGTGGGATACCGATAGTCAATCCAGCCAACATCGTTGATGGACGAATTGTTCCAATGGTAACGAAGTCCGTATCCACAACAGCAGCCAAACGACTTTCCGCTTATCGGCTCCAAGCAGGTGATCTCGTGATCGGCCGGCGCGGTGAAATGGGACGGTGCGCCGCCGTAACGGAGCGCGAGTCAGGCTGGCTTTGCGGTACGGGTAGCTTTTTCGTGCGCGCTGGCTGCCGTAAAACAGCCGAAATCCTCGCATCAATCCTACGAAGTCGCGCAAGTATCGAAAAACTAACCGCGATCGCTAGCGGCGCGACCATGCTCAACTTGAGCAATACCGCACTGGCAAAGATGGACTTCAGCATGCCGAGTAGCAACAACGTCGATACATTGCTGGAGCGATTAGCAGCTTTGACCGATGCCAAATCAGATTTAACCTCTCGCTACGTGCAACAACGCTCCGACTTAACGAGCCTTCGCCAAGCCCTTCTTCACAAGGCATTTTCCGGCCAACTGATCTGATCCCATGCAGGAAACCGAAGCTGACACCCGCGCCAACCGCATCGATCCGGTGCTGCGGGCGGCCGGCTGGGGGGAGGTCGAGTGTTCCCGCATCTACCGGGAGCTGATCTGCCCGGGTCGCATCGTCGCCGGCGGCCAGCGCGCCAACCCGCTGTCCTGCGACTACGTGCTGAGCTACCGCGACCGCAAGCTGGCGGTGATCGAGGCCAAGCGCGCGGGGCTGGGCCACACCGATGGGGTCGGCCAAGCCAAGGACTACGCCCGCCGTCTGCAGGCACCGATGGCCTACTCCACCAACGGCATCGGCTGGTACGGCATCGACATGCGCTCCGGCGCCGAGGGCGACTTTGAACCACCCTTCCCGTCCCCGCAGGAACTCTGGGATCGCTGCTTCCCGGAAGGCAACGACTGGCGCGAGCGCTTCGGCGCGGTGCCGTTCGAGACCGGCGGCGGCAAGTGGCAGCCGCGCTACTACCAGCACAACGCCATTACCGCCGTGCTGGAGGCCATTGCCCAGGGACGCGAGCGCATCCTGCTGACCCTGGCCACCGGCACAGGCAAGACCTCCATCGCCTTCCAGATCGCCTGGAAGCTGTTCCACTCGTCCTGGAACCTGAGCCGCGATCCGGTGCGCCGCCCGCGCATCCTGTTCCTGGCCGACCGCAACATCCTCGCCAATCAGGCCTACAACGCCTTCTCGGCCTTCCCGGCCGACGCCCTCTGCCGCATCTCGCCGGACGAGATCCGCAAGCTGGGCAAGATCCCGAAGAACGCCAGCGTGTTCTTCACCATCTTCCAGACCTTCATGACCGGCGACCCGGATGCCGAGGACACCGAGTTCCGCTTCGAGGGCTACGCGCCGGACTTCTTCGACTTCATCGTCATCGACGAATGCCACCGCGGCGGCGCACGGGACGAGAGCACCTGGCGCGGCATCCTCGAATACTTCTCCCCCGCCGTGCAGCTCGGCCTGACCGCGACGCCCAAGCGCGACGTGAACGCGGACACCTACGGCTACTTCGGCGATCCGGTCTACACGTACGCGCTCAAGGAAGGTATCGGCGATGGCTACCTGACGCCGTTCAAGGTGCGGCAGATGGCCAGCACGCTGGACACCTACACGTTCTCGGATGATGACCAAGTGCTGTCTGGCGAGATCGACCGCGACCGGGAATACACGGAGGCGGACTTCAACACGAAGATCCAGATCGACGCTCGCGAGGAAAGCCGCGTGCAGGAGTTCATGGACCAGATCGACCAGCGCCAGAAGACGCTGGTGTTCTGCGCCACGCAGGATCACGCGGCGCGGGTGCGGAACTTCATCAACCAGATCAAGAACAACCCGGACCCGGACTACTGCCAACGGGTGACGGCGAATGACGGCGACCTGGGCGAGGAGCACCTGCGCCGCTTTCAGGACAACGAGAAGACGCTGCCGACCATCCTCACTACGTCGCACAAGCTGTCCACCGGCGTGGACGCCCGCAACGTGCGCAACATCGTGCTGCTGCGACCGATCAAGTCGATGATCGAATTCAAGCAGATCATCGGCCGCGGCACGCGCACCTTCGACGGCAAGGACTATTTCACCATTTACGATTTCGTGAAGGCTTACGAGCACTTCTATGATCCGGAGTGGGATGGCGAGCCGCTGCCGCCGGACGAACCGCCGGCCCGACCGCCGGGCGACCCCGACTATCCACCGCACGAACCCAAGCCCCCCGGCGGTGTTCGCGACGACGGATCTGGCGCAGGCGGTGAGCAAGCAGAGCGGGTGGTCGTGAAACTCGCCGACGGCAAGGAGCGCCGAATCCGCTACATCGCCTCGACCAGCTACTGGTCGCAGGACGGTCGCCCTCTGACGGCACAGGAGTTCGTGGAACAGCTCTTTGGCGATATCGGCGCGATCGTGACGTCCGAAGATGAACTGCGCGCGATCTGGAGCGACCCCGACCGCCGAACGGCGCTGCTGCAACGCCTTACCGAACTGGGCTACGACCACGACAAGCTGGACGACATGCGCCGGCTGATCGATGCACCGGACAGCGACATCTTCGACGTGCTGGCCTACATCCGCTTCACCCTCGCGCCGCTGGCCCGTTCCGAGCGGGCCGAACACGCCCGTTCCACAGGTCTGGCCGGCTACGAACCGGAGATGCGTGCGTTTCTGGACTATGTGCTGAACGCCTACACGGCTTATGGCATCGACGAGCTGGCACCCGCCAAGCTCGCCGACTTTCTGCGGATTCGCTATGGCGGGACCAATGATGCAAAACGGGTGCTGGGTTCAGTACCGGAAATCCGCAGTGCGTTTGTCAGCATCCAGGGCCATCTATTTCAGTCGCCCTGACTTTGATTCGGCTGGCGCGACAGCAGGTGTCGGCTAGTTGCGATCCAACTGCGACAAGTCCCGTACCGCACCACGGGCCGCAGACGTCGTCAGCGCCGCATAGGCCTGAAGCGCCTGCGACACCGTGCGAATCCGGTTGACCGGCTTCCAGGCCTGGTCGCCACGTGCGTCCATCGCCTCGCGTCGCTCGGCGAGCTGGGCGTCGGTCAGGTCGACGCGAATCACGCGGTTCGGGATGTCGATCACAATTGTGTCGCCCGGCTCGACCAGTCCGATGTCACCGCCCTCGGCGGCTTCCGGCGAGCAGTGGCCGATGGACAGGCCCGAGGTGCCGCCTGAGAAGCGGCCGTCGGTGATTAGCGCGCAGTCCTTGCCCAGGCCCTTGGATTTCAGGTAACTGGTCGGGTAGAGCATCTCCTGCATGCCGGGGCCGCCCTTGGGGCCTTCGTAGCGGATCAGCACCACGTCGCCTGCCTTGACCTGATCGCCGAGAATGCCGGCGATGGCCTCCTCCTGGCTTTCGAAGATCACGGCCGGGCCGGAAAACTTGAGGATCGAGGCGTCGACGCCGGCGGTCTTCACGATGCAGCCGTCGCGGGCGATGTTGCCGTAGAGCACGGCCAGACCGCCGTCCTTGGAATAGGCATGTTCGACATCGCGTATGCAGCCGGATTCGCGGTCCAGATCCAGATCCGGCCAGCTTGCGGCCTGGCTGAACGCCACCTGGGTCGGAATCCCGCCGGGCCCGGCGATGTAGCGGACTTCGGCTTCCGCCGCGTTGACGATGTCCCAGCGTGCCATGGCATCGCCCAGGGTGTGCTCGTGCACGGTGTGGCAGCCGCTGTGGATCAGCCCGCCGCGATCCAGCTCGGCGAGAATGCCGATCACGCCGCCGGCACGGTGCACGTCCTCGATGTGATACTTCTGGGTATTGGGCGCCACCTTGCACAGCTGAGGGACTTCGCGGCTCAGCCGGTCGATGTCCATCATGTTGAAGTCGACGCCTGCCTCCTGGGCCGCGGCCAGCAGGTGCAGGATGGTGTTGGTGGAGCCGCCCATGGCGATGTCCAGGGTCATGGCGTTCTTGAACGCCGCCTTGGAGCCGATGGCACGGGGCAGCAGGTGCGCTTCGTCACCTTCGTAGTAGCGCCTGGCCAGCTCGACGATGCGCTCGCCGGCTGTCTCGAACAGGCGGCGGCGATCGGCGTGGGTGGCCAGCACCGTGCCGTTGCCCGGCAGCGCCAGGCCCAGCGCCTCGGTCAGGCAGTTCATGGAGTTGG
>NZ_CAXFCL010000015.1:0-2979 GCF_964000955.1 uncultured Abyssibacter sp. | reverse complement strand
CGACGAGGAACAGGTGGCATTCACCAAGACGCTGGGCACCTTCGCGCCGGAGAACGATGGCCAGGAAATCTACAAGGTGACCCTGGATACCAAGGCCAACGCACGCGCCGACTACCTCAAGGGGTCGCTGTACTGGCACATCGACGGGACGATGAACAAGGTGCCGATTCTGGCCTCGATCCTGTCGGCCAAGGCGCTGGCGCCGGAGGGCGGCGACACCGACTTCTGCAACACCTACGCTGCCTACGACGACTTGTCCGACGAGCAGAAGGACGAGTACGCCAAGCTGACGGTAATGCACTCGGCCTGGAACTCGCTGCTCTATTACGACCCCGAGCCGGACCCGCGCGTGCTCAAGGGCATGATGGCGATCGGCGACAACGAACTGCCGCTGATCTGGAATCACCAGTCCGGCCGCAAGTCGCTGGTCATCGGCTGCACGGCGCATCACGTGGTCGACATGGACTACCGGGACAGCACCAGGCTGCTGGTCGATCTGCGCCAGTGGGCGACCCAGCCGGACTTTACCTACCGTCACAAGTGGACCGTGGGTGACATGGTGATCTGGGACAACACCGGCACCATGCACCGCGCCACGCCTTACGACCCCGCCTCGGGCCGGATGATGCACCGGACCAAGCTGCAGGGCGAGGAGCCGTTCGCGTGAGCTGCAAGCCGACCGTCACCCCGCAGCAGGTCGATATCCCCGGCCTGATCGAGAAGTACAACGCGTTCCGCGACAAGCGGATGCGCAAGGAAGGGCAGCGCCAGTACGTGCGTCCCAGCGGCGGTGCCGTCGAGTCCTATTCCGTCGATCCGCACACGCCGGTGGCGCCGCGCGATCCGATCAGCGAGGAGCTGGATGTCGTCGTGCTGGGCGCCGGCTGGGGCGGCATTCTGGCGTCCTACCATCTGATACAGCAGGGCGTGACCAACATCCGCAACGTCGACACCGCGGGTGATTTCGGCGGCGTCTGGTACTGGAACCGCTACCCGGGCATCCAGTGCGACAACGACGCCTATTGCTATCTGCCGTTGCTGGAGGAAACCGGCTTCATGCCGTCGAAGAAGTTTTCCGACGGCCAGGAAATCTTCGAGTACGCCAGGCGGATCGCCGGCCAGTTCGGCTTTGCCGACCAGGCGCTGTTCCACACGCAGATCACCGAGCTGCGCTGGAACGAGGATGAGCACCGCTGGCATGTGAAGACGAATCGCGGTGACGACCTGCGCCCCCGCTTCGTGGTCATGGCCTGTGGCGTGCTGAACATGCCCAAGCTGCCGGGCATCGAGGGCATCGATGATTTCGACGGCAAGCTGTTTCACACCGCGCGCTGGGATTACGACTACACCGGCGGCGGCTACGGCAATCCCGATCTCAGCAAGCTGGCGGACAAGCGCGTCGCCATCGTTGGCACCGGCGCCACGGCGATTCAGGCGGTGCCGCATCTGGCGAAGCACGCCAAGCACCTCTATGTGGTGCAGCGCACGCCGTCGAGCATCGACGAGCGTCCCAACCCGCCGACCGACCAGGCCTGGTTCGATTCGCTGCAACCGGGTTGGCAGGACGAGCGCCGGGCGAACTTCCAGCGCGCGGCGCAGGAATTCCTGCAACCGGGCGAGCCCGATCTGATCTGCGACATCTGGACCGAGATCAACCGCAATCTCAACGCGGAACTGGAAGCCGAGGGCTGGCCGGAGCTGAGCCTGGAAGAGATGTTCCAGCGCAAGGGCATGGTCAATTTCAAGGTCATGGAGCGGCTGCGCCAGCGCGTCGAGGAACTGGTCGACGACCCCGACACCGCCGAGGCGCTGAAGCCCTACTACCACTTCCTCTGCAAACGGCCGCTGTCCAGCGACGAGTTCTACCCGGTGTTCAACCGGCCCAATGTCGAACTCATCGACGTGTCGGAGACCAAGGGTTTGCAACGCCTGACGAAGACCGGGTTCGTGGCCAACGGGCGGGAATACGAGGCCGACTGCGTGATCTTCGCCAGCGGCTTCGAGGTCACCAGCGAGCTGGAGCGGCGCTGGGGCATCGAGGTGATCGAGGGGCGTGGCGGCGTGTCGCTTTACGACCACTGGCGCGACGGTCCGGTGACCCTGCACGGGACCATGACCCATCGCTTTCCGAACCAGTTCTACATCGGCTACATCCAGGGTGCGCTCAACGCCTCGGTGACCGAGCAGTTCGGCCAGCAGGGTCGCCACAGCGCCTACATCATCGCCGAGGCGCTGAAGCGGGACATCACCGCCGTGGAGCCGACCCGGGCCGCGCAGGACGACTACGTCCAGCGCTTCAATGACATCGCCGTGGACCTGTCCGAGTTCCAGGCGAGCTGCCCGCCCAGCTATTTCACCAACGAGGGCGTGGTCAACGACAAGTGGTCGCTGTTCCGCGGCTGGGGCCATGGCTGGATCGCGTTCCAGCAGATGGTGCAGGCCTGGCGCGACGCCGGTGATTTGCAGGGGATGGACACCCGACAGCTCAGTGAGGAGGTCACATCATGAACGAGCAGGTCAACATCACCGTCGACGATCTGGCGGAACCCCTGACCATTGGCACCGAGGCGTATCTGTCGCCCGAGTACGCCAAGGCCGAGGGCGATCGGCTGTGGTCCAAGGTCTGGCAGCACGCCGGCCGCGTCGAGGAGATTCCGAACCCCGGTGACTTCTTCACCTACGAGATCGGCAGCGACTCGATCATCATCGTCCGCGCCGAATCCGGCGACATCAAGGCCTTCCACAATGTCTGCTCTCATCGCGGGCGTCAGCTCGTGGACGTGCCCTGCGGGCAGCACAGCGCCTGTGGCCGCAAGCAGCGCTTCGTCTGCGGTTATCACGGCTGGCGCTACGGTCTGGACGGCGCCTGCACGCACAAGCTGGACGAGGAGGACTGGAAGGGCACGCTGACCGACGAGCGCACGCGTCTGAGCGACGTGCAAGTCGACACCTGGGGCGGCTGGATCTGGATCAACATGG
>NZ_CAXFCL010000014.1:0-6678 GCF_964000955.1 uncultured Abyssibacter sp. | reverse complement strand
GGTCTCCTCCTGTCCTGATCGCCGCTGCCTCCCTAGGCCGTCGGCGCCTTCTTGAGTCCAGCGACGCGCGCCAGCACCTGCTCCGGATCGGAGCCGGCCGGCACGCAGGCAAACCAGAAATCCCCGCCACTCGACGGGTTGTCCGCCGTCCATCCCTCCTGACTGATCAGTACCCCGCGCGTACCGGAACCGGGCGCCTCGGCGATGACGATGTCGACCGCCTCGCAAGCCAGCGACCCTGAGGCGTCCGCACGCAACGCGACCTGCCAGCGCTGGTGTTCGGCGACGTTGAAGATCGGCTGACACAGGTCCAGCTCGCCAGCGACATCGGCACCGGTGGCTTCCAGCAGCACGATGTCGATGCAGTCCGGCGCCAGCGCCGACAGCTCACGCAGCGCATCGGCCACGTACATCGCGGCGGTGTCGACCATGTCCTCGTCGGGGGTGTCGAGAGCGCGACCGGCCAGCGCGGCGGCCGACGTGAGCATCGCCGACGGCATCGCCAGCGCCAGCGCGATGGGTGCGTTGGGCAGTCCGCCGCGCAGGGCCTGCAACACCTCGGCGATATGCGCCCGCAGCGGGCCGTCGGCCAGCAGACGCTTGAGCGGATAGGTATCCCGCGATTTCTCACCCAGCGCCGCACCCAGTTCCGGATGGGCCTCGGCCCAGGCGGCGATCAGATCCATGGTCGGAAACCGCACCACGTCGGGCTGGAGCAGGCCGTGGCCCTTCTTCAGCCAGGTCGCGCAGGCCATGGCGTCCAGCCACGGCGGATGGCCGGACGCGAGCAACTGCGCCGTGTACGCGGTGTGGTCCAGCCAGAGCGGTGACGCACCGGCGCCGTTGGGTTCGAAACGCGGCATGGTTTTATCCTTTGGATGCCTCGCAGGCGGCGAGTTTTGCCTGCAACTCGGCGATTTGCAGATCCTTGGGATCCGGCATCAGGATCGGCGGGATCTGGTCGTAGGGGACTTTCATCCGGGCCTCGCCCGCCCCGATGATCATCGTGTTGGGGTCGTCCCAGGAGCCGTAGTACGGGACGTGCTTCGGCGGCTCGTCCTGCGTCCAGTCCTGGACGAAATCGTCGAACTTGGTGCCGCGTTGCAGCCGCGCCTGGCGCTCGGCCTTGCGCGCGGCCTCCGTGGCGGCCTCGTCCAGCACCAGGGTCTTGTCATCGAACACGACCTTGAACAGGTCGCGGGCAATGGAGGCGCTGACCTTGTCTTCCTCGACATCCTTGAGTACCAGATACGGATCGCGCTCCAGCACGTCGCCGTAACCGCCCCCGGAACCCTGGCAGATCATGTAGACCTCGCCTTCGTTGCAGATCTCGAAGGTCATGCCCATGTCCTGCGAGGTGTACGTGCCACCCTCGAAGGGCTGCTTGTTCATCAGGTCGACGATGTTGAACTCCACGTCGCTGATGTCCGTCGTGCCGTCGTTGAAGATGTCGAACACGTTGACGTTCTTGATCTTGCAGAGCTGATAGGCGGGGCAGGAATAGCCGCCGAACATGCCCTGGGCCGACGAGAACATGGAGCCCTCGCAGCCAGTCATGAAGCCGAACATGTTGGAGCCGCGCACCGTTGCGACCTGTTCGTAACCCAGACCACCGCGGAACTTGCCCCAGCCGGCCCGATCCTTGGCGAGCACCTGGGCGCCCAGACGGATGATCGGAACGTCCTCCTCGTTGATCTCGTGCTCGCCGGTGTCGGCCATGAAGCCGAACACGGGCGATACCGCGTCCTCACCGTCGGCGGTGGCGCGGGCACCCTGCCCGCAACCGTTGATGTCGCCGCAGAAGTTGCCGGTGATCTCGCCGTGCTGGGTCAGGCCGCCGTAGATGAACGTGGCGGCCTGGTCGTACTGCGGCGCGATGATGGAGGTGTAGCGATGCGGCAGCATGTAGCCAAGCTTGGCCATCGGTATCGTCGGGATCGTGCAGGCCTTGAACAGCGGCATCAGGCTCATGGACTGCGGCGCCTCGCCCTCGGCATCGATGATCGTGCCGGGCTGGCTGATGATCTCGATGGGCGACAGCAGCGCCATGGTGTGGGGCAGATCCGGCCAGATGTTCTGCAACAGGCCCGTCACCAGGGCGGACTTCCACGACCCGATGTTGGTGTTCACCGACCGGTTCATGAACTGTGGCGAGCAGCCGGAGAAGTCCCAGGTCATCCGGTCGCCCTTGACGGTGACATCCATCCGCAGCTTCTGGATGGCGTTCTCCCGCAGCGTGGAATCCATGAACGCCTGGACACGGGTGGTGCCGTCCGGGAGTTCGGCGATGCGACGCCGGACCTCGACTTCGACATCCTCGAGGCTCTTGCGCATCATCGCGGCCAGCGCGTCACGACCGAACTCCTCGACGATCGCCAGCACGCGCTCTCGCATCCGCATGACGACATGCAGCTTCACCTTCATGTCCTCGAGCTGGAGCTTGGGATCGCGCACCGAGTTCTGCAGGAAGGTGACGAGATCACGCTTGAGCTTGAAATTCTCGACAACCTTGAAGGGCGACATCTTGAGCCCCTCGTCGTAACGGGACTCGGCCGCCGCGGGCAGGCCGCCCGGTTCGGTGGCGCCGTTTTCACCTTCGTGGATGGTGCAGGCCAGCCAGCAGATCAGTTCGCCGTCGTGGAAGATCGGCATCATCATCGACTGGTCGGTGTTGTGGATGCCGCCGTAACGCGCGTCGTTGTGGATGAAGCCGTCGCCGTCGCGCACCCCCACCGTCTCGTCCTGCGTCCAGTACTTGTTGATGTACTTGATCGGGTAGTGACAGACGCTGGCGAACGCGATGATGCCGTGGGGAGCGATCATCGAAAGATCGCCGGTCGGCGTCATGATCGCGGTGACCAGATCGCCCCAGCGGGCGCCCGGCGCGGCGCCCATCTGGTTCACCATCTGGAACCCCTCGTCCAGCGCGGCGCTGACCAGGCCGCGGACGTGGTTCAGCTGGTGTACGTCCTGTTCCTGCGACAGCAGCCGTTCTTCGTAGGGCGTGCGCGGCTGGATCGAGTGATTGCGCATGATCGCCGGGTCGGGACCCAGAAACAGCTTGTTGTCATCGAGAAAGCGATCGATCAGCGCCTGTTCCTCGTCGCTGATGTAGCCGTCGGTGATTTGATCATCCATGGGTGTCTCCTGCCGCTTCAGGCGTCGTCGCGTGTGAACCAGACGGCGCCATGCCTGGCGGCGCTGTAGGACCAGCCCGGTTCGACGAGGTAGGTGGTGGCTCGGGTCGTGACGATCGCCGGACCGGTGATGTGGGTACCCGGCTCCAGCGCCGCTTCGCCGAAGACCGGCGTCTGCACGGGGCTGTCGATGCCGACGAAATGCACCATGCGCTGTTCGACCGGTTCGATCGCGGTGGGCGTCCGCCCGTTGAGCTTCACGCCATCGAAGGTGACGGCGGTCTGCTCGACGAAACTGCAGACGCGGATGGTGTTGATGCGAACACCGGCTTCGGGCGCCTGGCTGCCCTGCCCGAAGCGCTCGCCGTAACGCGTATGGAACTGATCGATCAGCTTGAGCACGTCCTTGCGTGATTCCAGCCGCCGCAGTTCGGTGACCACGGCGGTTTGCACGCGCTGATTGCCGTAGCGCATGTCCAGTTCCAGGCGATGCTGCACCTGGGCTTCCTCGAACCCCTGACGCACCAGATCCTCACGACCCCGTCCCTCCAGTTCCTCGACGGCGGTATTGAAGCTGTCGAAGTCGCTGAAGAAGCTGGACTGGTTGGCGTCGAACAGCACGGTCCAGGTGCTCACCTCATGAATGTGCATCTGATTCATGCTGCCGGCGCCGCAGGCGGAGAACACCGCCGAAAATGGCGGGGCGAGCACGCGGTCCACGCCGAGCACGTTGGCGATACCGCAGGCATGCAGCGGCCCGTTGCCACCGTAGGCCAGCATGGTGAAGTCCCTGGGCTCGTAGCCGCGGGTGCGCAGCTCGGTGGAAATGCCGTTCGCCATGTTGGCGTCCACCGTGCGCTTGATGAGCTTGCAGGTCTCGACGACGTCCAAGTCCAGGTCGTCGCAAAGCTCCTCTTCGATCGCCATCCTGGCCCGACGGGGGTTGAGCCTGATGAAGCCGTCGGCGTAGTTGTCGGGTTCCAGATAGCCCAGCATCAGGTCGGCATCGGTCACCGTGGGTTTCATGCCGCCCTTGTCGTAACAGGCCGGACCGGGGTCGGAACCGGCGGACTCAGGACCGATCTGAACGGTCTCGAACATGCGGTCGTAACTCGCGATGGAGCCACCACCGGCACCGAGCGTGACCAGCTCGACCATCGGAATCGACACCTGCCAGCGGTCGATGACCGGGTTGAAGTCGTAATGCTTGACCCCGCCCTGGGTGACGATGCCGATGTCGAAGCTGGTGCCCCCCATGTCGGTGGCGACCACATTGCCCAGCTCCGATTGCAGGGCCAGATGGTCGCTGGCGGCGATGCCCGACACCGGCCCCGAATGCACGGTTTGCAAGGCGTCGGTGGAGTTGAGCTGCGCCATGCCGCCGGAGTTGTGGTTGACCAACATCGGCTTTTCGTAACCCCGGGTCCGCAGGTTCAGCTCCAGCGAGCCGAGGCCGTGGTACATCACCGCGTGCAGGAAGGCGTCCATGATCGTCGAGGTCGTGCGGGCGTATTCGCCCTTGCGACCGGCGACCAGATGCGACAGCAGGCAGGGAATCGAGCCGAGCAGATGGCCCGGGAATTCCTCGTTGAAGATCTCCCGGACCCGCAGCTCGTGCTCGGCGTTGACCACGCTGTTGGTGAAGGCGACCACGATGGCCTGCGCGCCGGCGTCGACCAGCTCGCGAATCTTGCGGCGCACGTCCTGCTCGTCGAGCCGCAGGAACACGTGGCCGGTGTAGTCGATGCGCTCGCGCACCTCGCGAATCAGAGGAATCGGCACGATGGGATCGGGTCGCTGCGCGCTGGGAATGTCCTGCTGACGATCCTGCGACAGCCCCACGCCGTAGCCGCGGCCACGCGAGCACGGCACGGTGCTCTTGAACCCGGCCGTGACCAGCAGGCCAATGCGTGGGCCCTTGCGCTCGATCAGCGCATTGGTGCCCAGCGTGGTCGCGTAGCGCACCGAGTCAACCTGCGAGAGCAGCGTCGGCACCTCGATGCCCAGCTCCCCGCTGGCGTACTCCAGCGCGCTGTTGAAACCCAGCGCGAGATTCTGGTGGGTGGTCAGCGCCTTGGCCTGGATGTTCTTGTCACCCCAGGCCACGAAGCAGTCCGTGAACGTGCCGCCAATATCGACTGAAACTCGTTTCATCGCGGCGCCCTCAGTGACCATGCCCGGCATGGGAATGCCGCGGCGCCGGCGTGTACTTGCCCACCGGAGGCACCTTCACCTCGTCGCGATCGGCCCACTGCGCCTTCAGCGCGTCGATGTCGAGATCGATGTCGTGCAGCGGCGGATGACCCGGCGGCAGATACTCCACCTCGATCATCGTCCCGCAATGCGGGCAGTAGTATTCGAGAATCCGGCACCAGTCCGGGTTGGGCGAATAGGTGCGGCTGTACTTGGACGTATCCAGCAGCGGCGGATGAATCTCCTCCGGATTGCGGTTGTAGACCAGCAGACCGCGCTTGTAGTTGTCGCGGGCATCGTGCAGATCGCCCTCGCAGGCGCGGCACTCCCAGCGTTCGCGGTCGAGATCAATCCGGAGGTATTCGGTGACCAGTACCTTCATGTCGCTTGTCTCCTCGCAGGCTGCGTCGGCCTACTGCTTGCGCAGCAGCATGTCGCCGCTGGCGTTGAATTCGAATGTCCAGTCGGGGTCCAGCCGGCAGGTGAAGAAGGCCTCTTCCAGCACCGCCGGGCCGGTCGCGCCCACCCCGCCCGTCTGCGACTCGATGCGGTAGACCGGCACGTCGAGAATGGCGCCGTCGATCAGCACCGACCGGGTGGCGTCACTGGATGCCGGCGGCAGGCTCGCGGAATCCGTGGCGAAGCTGCCGCTCAGACCGGGCTGGGCGATGGTCTTGACCACGGTCACCCGAACCGCCAGCCGATCGTCCGTGCCCACCGAATCCGGCAGACGGCCGTTGACGGCCAAGTGGCGACGCGACTCACCATCCGAGACAACCAGTTCGGTGGAGACGTCGCAGTCCTCCAGCGCGAAACCCTCGGAGAACATGCCGCGGCGCGCCTGCTCCATCGCGTCCTCTTTTGCGGCGTCGAGCGAGGCCTGGTCGTTGCCGGCCAGCAGCACCTCGTACTCGTGCGCGATATTCGAGAAGCCCACGCCGAAGGCCGAGAACACGGCGGCCAGACCGGGGATGAGCACCTGACGCACTCCGACCGCATCGGCCACCTTGCAGACCACGAACGGGCCGGCACCGCCAAAGGCCGCAAGCGTGGTATCCGGCGTGACGTCGCCAGTCGCGCGCAGGGCGTCGGCGACCTTGTCCACCCAGGCGGCCTCCATTCGCGCGGCGGCCTCCTCGATGGACAGACCCAGCGGCTTGGCGATGTGCTCGTCGATCGCGCGCCGGGCGCGTTCCACGTCCAGCTGGAGATCGCCGCCGAAATACGAAGTCGGGTCCAGCAGGCCCATCGCCAGGAACGCATCGGTGATCGTCGCCTGCGTACCACCCAGCCCGAAGCAGGCCGGTCCGGGTTCGGAGCCAACCGACTCCGGCCCGACCTTCACCCG
>NZ_CAXFCL010000013.1:0-4615 GCF_964000955.1 uncultured Abyssibacter sp. | reverse complement strand
CGTCCACATTGCGTCTGACCGGGCATCGGACCACGCCGGAAGACTTGCCTCTGTTGACGTTCGGGGCGGCGAATCCGGCGGTCGGGGCGAGTGATGGCGATGATGAGGCCCTGGATACGGCGGCGCCGCGGGAACTCCAGGTGACTCTGGGAGGCGCGGCGAACACGCTGGATGCGGTCAAGGCCAACACCGACACGATCACGGTGCAGTACCAGGGCCTGGACGACAACACCATTCTCAACTGCCTGGGGCAGCCGGTGCAGTCCGGCTGGACCAGCGTCGACACCTTCTTCGTCGCCGAAGGCGCGACGGTGGCGGCGTCGGAATCCGATGCCGCGAACGCGGAGGCATCGCGTCTGGCGCTGTACTGCTCGGCGACGCTGGTGGACGCGAGTGGCGTGCCACAGGGCGGCGCCACCACGCTGCCGATCGCCAACGACGTGCTGAACCTGCAGATCGAGCTGGGCGACGACGCCAACGGTGACGGTGCCGCGGACCGGTTTGTGACCCCGTCGACGGTCGGCCTGAACATGGAAGAGGTGATCAGCGTGCGTCTGACGTTGACCATGTACGGCGCACGGCCTCTGTCTTTGATCGACCGGATCGGTTCCGACACCGCGACGACCGTGGAACGTGAACTTCAGCGCCAGTTCGTGCGCACCATCAGTCTCAGGAATCTGTTGTCATGAACGGCGCATCCCTCCGTTTCCGGCGGCAACGCGGCAGCGTGCTGCTCGTCAGTCTGGTGATGTTGCTGGTGTTGACCGTCATCGGCATCACCACGCTGCGCACCGTGGTCAGTCAGGAACGCATGTCCGCCAACGATCGTGACAGCCAGCTGGCCTTTCAGGCGGCCGAACTGGGTTTGCGAGACGGCGAGCGCTGGATCAACAACCAGTCCGAGCTGCCCCACGAACTCGAGTGCATCAGCGATACGCCGCCGTGCCGCGGAGCCGAATTCCCGGGTGTGTTCATGATTTCGCCGGTCGAGGGCAAGTTCGACACGGTGGGCGACCTGATCGCGATGACCCTGGACAACTGGAAGACCGAGGGCGAGTCCTTGCAGAACCCGGCCTATGATCCCGCGCAGGGTGGAGCCGCCGTGCAGGGCGTGGCGGAGCAGCCCCGGTTCCTGATCCGCGAGGCCCGGGTGATCCGTGACAGCCTGACGTTGGGGCGCGGCGACGAAACCCAGCGCTATCTCTACGAAGTGACCGCGATCGGCGTCGGCGCCGAGGAAGACAGTCAGCGCGTGCTTCAATCCACCTTCATTCGGCGATTCTGATGGCGGGTCCAGGTTCCATTCGCATGTTGTCTCGCGGGCTGGTCGCGGTTGCCGCGGGGTTGCTGACGGCTGGCACGGCCAGCGGTCTGGACCTGCCGCTCAACACCTTGTCGGGTGGTGGTTCGCAGATTCCGTCGGCTCCCATCGAGCTGGGCGTGTCCCCGCCACCGATGGTCATGCTGCTGCTGGACGACTCCCTGTCGATGTCGTCGAATTTCCTGATCGACGATGAGGACGCGCAGCGCGAATTCAGCGTCGAGTCGCTGACCTATCGCTGGATTTATCCGCTTCCCGTGGACGCACCGTCCAGCGAGTCGTCCTACACCAACGCGTATCTGCACCGCCTGGCCGTTCCGTCACAGGTCGTCGTCGATGCCTGGAACGAGGATGACGATTTCCTCCGCGGCTCCGAGGCGAGGCTCGGTGATGACTACGAGGGTGTCTGGCGGGCGCGCAACAGCGACTACAACCCGCTTTATTACGACCCGAACGAGACCTACGAACCCTGGCCTTATGGCGTCGATGCCGCAGGTCTGGCGTTTGCCGATGCGTCGGCATCGGCGGCCCGTCTGGATCCCTATGACCCGACGAAGACCGTTAATCTGACGTCCCTGAAGGAGTTCACGACCTACCTGGTCACCGAGGACGACGACATCGTGTCGGTGAGGCACGAGAGGGTGTGCACGAGTTCGCAGTTTTTCTGCAATCTCGGGCTGGGTACTTACCGCGACTTGCGCGAGCGCATCGCGCACTACTACTCTTGGACCGATTCCAACGGCAATGGCGTGGTTGATGCCGACGATACGCACTCCCGCGTCGAGATCGGCGACCCGACCGAGCTGCAGAATTTCGCCAACTGGTTCCAGTATCACCGCTCGCGCGAGTTGAGGACCAAGGGGCGGCTGTCCGAATTCATGGCAGGTGTGGGCGATGCCTACATGGCCGTCGCCAGCGTGAACAACAACCCGGACAGCCAGCTGGAGATGGTCGAGCTCAACGACGATCCCGCGATCGGGAAGCGCAGGCAGGTCATGGATGCCATCTTCGGCACCCGCGGCAATTCGGCGGGCACGCCGCTGCAAAAGGCGTTGTTCGACGCCGGCGCGTATATCGAGTGCGGCGGTGGCACCAACCTGTTCGGTAACTCGAACTGCCCGCGCCTGTCCGAGGACGATGACGGCCAGTGTCAGCAGGCGTCGGTGCTCCTGGTCACGGATGGCTTTTCCTCCGACAACGGCGCGTCGGTCACCAGCACCGGTACGCCCTCTTCCAATGGTTCGGCCGGGGCGTCGCTCGCGGTGAACAACGCGCCGTTCAACGGGACACCGACCAACGCCGATGGTGACGGTGACACCGAGTATGACGGCGGCGCCTACGCGGATGCGTTCACCGACACGCTGGGCGACGTCGCGATGCACTACTACGAGCGGGATCTGAATGCCGGTCTCGACAGCCGCCAGTACATCACGAGCTACGTGCTGGACATGGGCCTCGACGGCGATCTGTCGCGGCCGGCGAACAACTCGGATCCGGTTGCCTGGGGTGATCCCGATCCGGGCGCGGCTGCGTTCGTGCCGGTGAATCAGCTCGATGACTTGTTGCATGCCACCTACAACGGTCGGGGGCAGCAGTGCGCCGTCGATGATCCCAATCTGGTGGAAAAGTTTGCCGAGGCGCTGCGAATTTCACCGGGAAATTCGCAGGGGACAACGTCGGTGGGTATCACCTCCGGCTCCATCCTGAACAACCAGCGTGTGTTTCTGGCCACCTACGACGCCCAGGAACTGACCGGGGACCTGATCGCTTACGATCTCAACCTGGACGGGACGCTGGGCGAGCCGGCCTGGAGCGCGGCCGAGTTGCTGGACCAGAAGATCGATTCCGAGGGGCATGCGGATCGTCTGGTCCTGACCTACGACCCGAACCTGCGCGAAGGGATGCCGTTTTCCTGGCAGCAGTTCAGCGACCCCAGTTATCGCCTGTCGGCGGTAGCCGCATTGCAGCTTCCTCCGGAACTGTACCTGACACTGGAAATTCTGGTCGGTCTGGTCAACCCGGTCCTGAATGTTGTTCTTGCGGTCGAGGGCACTATCCTTGAGAGTGCGATCGAGCCGGTTCAGGAAGAGATTCTCAATCCGATCCTCGAGGTATCTGCGCTCAGTGGCCTGGGTCTGGATGAGCTCTTGGATACTGCGGTCTCACCGCTTTATCTGAACGAAATCGACCTCTACAGCCTGCTGGGGCTGTCCCGGCAACTGTCGCAGGGGCGCGTCAATTATCTGCGTGGTGAGCAGTCGAACGAGGAAAGCAACGGCGGGCGGTTCCGTAACCGCGACCTGCGCATGGGGCCCATCTACCATTCCCGACCGGTGGTCGTGGGCCCGCCGGATACCGACTATTCGGACCAGTTCCTCGATGACCTGTTCGGCGGTGACACGCCGGATACCGAGCTATACAGCACCTTTCGCGCGAACAACGCGAATCGCCGTTCCATGGTCTATGTCGGCGCCAACGACGGCATGTTGCATGGCTTCGACGCGACAACCGGCGAGGAGTTGTTCGCCTACGTGCCGGGTCGTCTGCTGGGCAAGGTTTCGGAACTGACCGATCCGGACTACGAGGCCGAGACCTACGTCGATGGCCAGATGAGCGTGGTCGATGCCTACGACGAGTTTCCGGCCTGCGGGGCGGGTCAGTCCTGCTGGCGGACCATCCTGGTCGGTAGTCTGCGGGGCGGCGGACAGGGTATCTACGCCCTGGATATCACCGATCCCGAGGCCTTCGTCGCCGCGGATACATTCTCCAAGCAACAGACACTGGCGGAACAGGTCGTGCTCTGGGAATTTACCGACTCCCCGGGTGGCGGTTTGCTCGGGGTCGTGTCCGGCGCGAAATTCCTGCTGCAGGGTCTGCTGACCGACGGTTTGTACGACATCCTGGGCGAAGTGCTGGACCCCGCGTTGATCCAGGGCGTCATCGACAGTACCGTCGAGCCTTTGTGCCAGGCGATTCTCGGGCCTTTGGACGTGGTCTGCTCGCTGGTGACCGATCTGACCGACCTTTTGCTGACGGTTGCCAGTCCCGTGCTGGCCCTCGTTTCTGATCTGTTGGGCGTGACAGATATTCTGTTCGATCTGCCATTGCTGCCCACTGTGACGGATCTGGTCGATACACTGTTGGAGGCGTTGCTCGGCGTTGATGAGTATCCGGGTTCCCCTGAACTCGGTTACACCTTCGGCCAGCCGAATATTGTCCGGCTGGCGGATGGCCGTTGGGCGACGGTCATCGGCAACGGTTATCACAATACCGATCTGGACCTGCAACTCAGTG
>NZ_CAXFCL010000012.1:0-9550 GCF_964000955.1 uncultured Abyssibacter sp. | reverse complement strand
GTTGACGACCACATCCTCGAGGCCGGCCCGGGCAATGGCGTCCAGGCGCCAGTCGATCAGGGGCTGGCCGCGCACCTCGACCAGCGGCTTCGGCGTGGTGTCGGTCAGCGGCCGCAGCCGGCTGCCCCGGCCGGCCGCGAGAATCATTGCGTGGCGCATCAGCGTTGCGTGTCGGGACGCTAGAACGCGCCGCCGACCGGTACCGGCACGTCGAAATCGGCGAGCACCTCGCGCAGCAAATCCAGCTCCGGGTAGCGCTTGCAGACTTCGAACAGGTGATGCTGCACCCGCGGCAAATCGTTCAGATAGCTGGGCTTGCCGTCGCGATGATGCAGCCGGCAGAAGATGCCCAGCACCTTGAGATGACGCTGCACGCCGGTGAAGTCGAACCAGCGCCGCAGATCTTCAGGCGCCGGTGCCCAGATGCCGGCGTCGACCAGCCCGGTGGTCCAGCGCTCAAGCCCGTCGCGCTGCACATGATCGGGCCAGATCACGTAACAATCGCGGAGCAGCGACACGATGTCGTAGCAAAGCGGCCCGTGCATGGCGTCCTGGAAATCCAGCATGCCGGTCAGGCGGCCATTGGACACCATCAGGTTGCGCGAGTGGTAGTCGCGATGGACGAAGCCCCGCGGCTGCGCGGCAACCTCGTTCGCGATCGCCCGCATTACGCGCTCGATCGCCTCCGCGCGTTCGGGCGTCTGCGTGACACCGTGGTGCCGCCGGAGATACCACTCCGGGAACAACCGCATTTCCTGCATCAGAAAGTCGACGTCATAGGGCGGCAGGTCGCGCAGACGGGTGGACCCGGCGGCCTTGACCTGCAGGTCAATCAGCGCATCGATGGCCTGGTCCAGCAGGGTGATGGCATCCGCGGATTCGACTCGGTCCAGCAGCACCGTCCCACCAAGATCGTCGAGCAGCAGAAAGCCCGCCCGCCGGTCCTCGGCATGCACACGCGGCGCCGGCACGTCCCAGTCGGTCAGCCAGCCCGCGACCCGGACAAACGCGTCGAGCGGCTCATGCTCCGGCGGCGCATCCATGACGATGTAACTCTGCTGCGGCGAGCGGGCCCGGAAGTAGCGGCGGAAACTGGCATCCGCCGATGCCGGGCTGAACATCCAGTCCCGATTCGGCCGAACCTGCCGCACCCAGGCCTTCAGTTCGGCCAGTCGGCGGTCTTCGCTGTCGTCACCCACTCCATGCACTCCGTATACTGTGCGGCCCGTTGCTCCGGCGCTTGCCCCGTTTCATTGGTCCGCTCCACTGCCCTTGTCGTCTGTTGGCTCGCGATTGCCGGAAGCGCCAGTGCAGCGACCGACGGCTGCCCCATTTTTGCCGATTCCGCGCCCGAGGTGCGAACCGAGCCGACGGTTCAGCTCAGCGCGGACAATGTGGAAGCGACGACCGACGGCAAGACGCGCCTGGAAGGCGACGTCACGCTGCGCTATCAGGACACGCGAATTCGCGCCCCGCTGGTCGAGTACGACCGCGAAACCGGCGAGGCGCGCACCGAAGGCGGCGCCGAATTCGCGAACGCACGGTACGCGATCGGCGCCGACCGCGCCGCCGTGGACCTGGACGCCTCCACCGCGCGATTCGAAGGCGCCGAGTTCACGCTCTACGAACGGGGCGCCAGAGGTCAGGCCGAGCACATCGATCTTGCCGACGATCTCAGCGTGTCGATGGACCGGGTCCGCTACACCACCTGCGCCCAGCCCAGCCGGGGCTGGACGCTCAAGGCCTCGCACATCACGCTGGATCCCCAGGAAGGCCTGGGCACCGCCAGCCATGCGCGGCTGAATTTCCTCGGCGTTCCGGTGCTCTACGCGCCGTATTTCTACTTTCCGATCGACGATCGGCGACGCACCGGATTCCTGATGCCGAACATCGGCGATTCCGCGGAAACCGGGTTCGACATCTCCACGCCGTTCTACTGGAACCTCGGCTCCTGGTATGACGCGCTGATCACACCCCGGTACATGGCGCGCCGGGGCTCGCAGTTGCAGGCCGAGGGCCGCTACCTGCTCGACAACGGTCGCGGCGAACTGCGCTACGAATACCTGCCCAACGACGAGACGCTGCAGATCCGACGCTCGCTGTTCGGTTTCGAGCATCAGGGCGTGCTCTCGGATCGCTGGGAGATCGCGGCGGATTTCACCGAGGTCAGCGACCGCGGCTATTTCGAAGACCTGGGCACCACCCTGGATCTGGCGGCGATCTCGCACCTGGAGCGCGAGGCACGGATCGCCTACCAGGCGCCAGCCTGGTTCTCGTCGGTGCTGACCGTGGAGGACTACCAGACCATCGACCGGACGGTGGCCCCGGCCGACGAGCCCTATCGCCGCCTGCCCCGCCTGCAGCTCAACGCGCTGTCGCCCAATGACTGGAACCAGATGCGCGTTGGCCTGGCCACGGAGTATGTGAATTTCGAACGCGACAATGCGGTCGAGGGCACGCGTCTGGACCTCAAGCCCTTTGTGAGATTGCGTCATGACGCGGTCGGCTGGTTCGTCGCCAGCCAGGTCGACTACCGCTACACCGCCTACGACCTGCGCGACCGCAACGACGGCCGGCCCACGACGATCACGCGCGAGCTGCCGTCGGCCAGCGTGGACGCCGGGCTGCGCTTCGACCGCATCGCCAAGGCGGGCCTGGTACAGACGCTGGAACCCCGGATCTACTACCTGTACACGCCATACCGCGACCAGGACGCGATCCCGCTCTTCGAGACCGACGATCCGGACTTCAGCTTTGTCCAGCTGTTCTCGCGCAACCGCTTTTCCGGCGTGGATCGCATCGCCGATGCCAACCAGGTCACCGCGGCATTCACCACGCGCATCCTGGAGCTGGCCACCGGCAAGACGCGTTTCGAGGCGGCGCTGGGCCAGATCTACCGGCTCCAGCCCTCGGAGGTCACGCTGCCGGACGAACCGGGGACCGCCGGCCGCGACAACTCGGACATCGTCGGCACACTGCGCTGGCTCCCGGTCGACTGGCTGCGCCTGGGCGTCGGCGCGCAGTGGGACCCCGCCCGCACCCAGCTCAATCGTGCCAATACCTCGATCAAGTTCCGCCCGCGACCGGGCTATCGGTTCGACCTGGGCTACCGGTTCCGGCGCGACCTGCTGGAACAAACCGATCTCGTCGTCCAGCTGCCGCTCAACCAGACCTGGTCCGTGGTCGGGCGCTGGAACTACGCGCTGGACGACGCCAGCACCCGCGAGGCCGTCATCGGCGCCGAGTACAAGGCCTGTTGCTGGACCGGGCGTGTTGCCTGGCGCCGCTACATCGCCAACACGCGCGGCGAGTTCAACACCAGCGTGTATCTGCAACTGGAGCTGACCGGCCTGTCACGCATCGGTGCCGGCATCAAGGAATTCCTGCCGGACTAGGCGCCATTCATGGGCCGTGAAGGAAACAAGCCACGTTCCTGGTGGTCAACGCCTATAATGCGAACATTCGTCAAGCACAAGATCACCATGAAATACCTGCTGAGCGCCGTGGCCACGACCATCGCGCTGACCACGTCTGCCCAGTCCGCCCAGCTGGTTGACTACATCGTCGCCGTCGTCAACGAGGACGTGATCCTCAACAGCGAGCTGGAACAGGCGGTGGATTCCATCGAACGCCAGATTCGCGCATCGGGCAACACGCCGCCCATTGAGTCCGAACTGCGCGACCAGATGCGCGAACGGCTGATCATGCAGACGCTGCAGGCGCAGCGGGCCGACCAGCGCGGCATTCGCGTCACCGACGAGGACCTGAACCAGGCCCTGCAGCAGATCGCCCAGCAAAACGGCATGGACCTGCGGGACTTCGCCCGCGCCCTGCGTGCCGAGGGCGTGGACTTCCTGATGGTTCGCGAACAGGTTCGCAACGAATTGCTGGCCAACAGCCTGCGGCAGCGCGAGGTCGATGCCCGCGTCAACGTCACCGATCGCGAGATCGAGGCGTTTCTCGCCAAGACACGCAAGAACGACCAGGCCACCGAATACCGGCTCGAGCACATCCTGATCGCCGTGCCCGAGGGCAGCACCGACGATGTTCGGAAGGCTGCGCGCGCCGAAGCCGAACAAATCCGCCAGGCGGTTCAGGACGGCGCCAGCTTCTCGCAGATGGCCATCGGCCGTTCGGACGCGACAACGGCGCTGGATGGCGGCGACCTGGGCTGGCGTACCGCCGGCGCCCTGCCGACCGTGTTCGCCGATCGCGTGGACAACATGGACCTGGGCGCGGTCAGCGATGTCATCGAGACCGGCAGCGGCTACAACCTGATCCGGCTCGCCGAGCAGCGTGGCGGGCAGCCGGTGCAGATGATCACGGAAACCCGTGCCCGCCACATCCTGTTGCAACCGAACGCCATCCGCGACGAAGCGGCGACGCGCGAGCGCGCGGCCGAACTGCTCGAGGAACTCCAGGGCGGCGCCGATTTCGCCGAGCTCGCCAAGGAGTATTCGGACGACAGCGGATCGGCCAACCAGGGCGGCGATCTGGGCTGGCAACCTCCGGGGGGCTTCGTGCCCACCTTCCAGAAGCGGATGGATGCCCTGGACAAGAACGAGATCAGCGAACCCTTCGAAACCCAGTTCGGCTGGCACATCGTCCAGCTGATCGATCGCCGGGAGCGTGACAGCGCCGAGGACATCGCGCGCAATCAGGCGCGGCAGGCGATCCGCCAGCGCAAGATCGCCGAGGAATACGAGGACTGGTTGCGTCGCCAGCGCGCGGAGGCCTACGTCGAGCTGCGCTCCGAACCGACCCTGACTGGCGCGACGACCGGCAGCACGACCGGGGACTCCTGACCTCCGGGGCGACGATGACGCGCCCGCTGGTGGTCACGCCGGGTGAGCCGGCTGGCATCGGCCCGGATATCGTCCTGCGCCTGGCCGCGGACGGCTTCGATCCCGGTCGTCCCTGGTTCGCCATCGGCGACCCGGCCGTCCTCACGGCCCGTGCCGACCGGCTCGGCCTCCCGGTGGCCATGGAGATGATCCATTCACCCGCCATGGCGAAACCGGTCAGACAGGGCGTCCTGCAGCTCGCGGCCCGAACCGCTGATGCCGATGTCACGGTCGGAACCCCCCGGCCCGAAACCGCCGCCCATGTGCTGGCCGTGCTGCGTCAGGCCGTGGACTGGACCGCCGCGGGCGATTGCGGCGCGCTGGTTACCGGCCCCATCCAGAAAAGCGTGATCAATGACGCCGGCATCGCCTTCACCGGGCACACCGAGACCATCGCCCGGCAACTTGGCGACCGCCGACCCGTGATGATGCTTGCCGGCCCATCAATGCGGGTGGCGCTCGCGACCACCCACCTGCCGCTCGCGGCAGTCCCGACCGCCGTCACGCGCACCGTGGTCGAGGACGTGATCCGGATCGTCGCCAGCGACCTGGAAACCCGGTTTCGCATCGCCCGTCCGACCATTCGCGTGGCCGGACTCAACCCGCATGCCGGGGAATCGGGCCACCTGGGCACGGAGGACGAACGCGAGATCCGGCCCGCGATCGATGCCTGTCGACGCGACGGCATCGATGTCGAGGGGCCCTATCCGGCCGACACGCTGTTCAACGCGGACCTGCGCGCCCGAACCGACGCCTTCGTGGCGATGTACCACGACCAGGGACTGCCGGTGGTCAAGGCCCTGGATTTCGGCGACGTGGTCAACGTGACGCTGGGCCTGACCATCGTCCGCACCTCGGTGGATCACGGCACGGCGCTGGACAAGGCCGGCACCGGGCAGGCCGATGCGCACAGCCTGTCGGTGGCCATGCAGCTGGCCGCCCGGCTGGTTCCGTAGCCCGCCTCCCCGACCATGAACCAGCCGCCGACCCGCCATCGCGCCCGCAAACGCTTCGGGCAGCACTTCCTGCACGACAAGGCCACGATCGGCCGCATCGTCGACGCCATCCGGCCGATGCCCGATCAGCACATGATCGAGATCGGCCCTGGGCTGGGCGCCCTGACCGAGCCGTTGCTCCGAACCGGCGTCACGCTGACCGTGATCGAGATCGACCGCGATCTGGCCCAACGCCTGCGCGTGGCCTATGCCACCGAGCCGCGGTTCCATCTAATCGAATCCGACGTGCTCAAGGCGCCGCTGGACAGCTTGCAACCGCGCCCGCTGCGGCTGGTGGGCAACCTGCCCTACAACATCTCCACTCCGCTGATCTTCCGCCTGCTGGAGCTGGACGACGTGCAGGACATGCACTTCATGCTCCAGAAGGAAGTCGTGGATCGACTCATCGCCGAGCCGGGCTCACCCGACTACGGTCGTCTGAGCGTCATGGCCGCGGTCAAGGCCCGCGCCGAGTCGGTGCTGCGGGTTGGGCCGGGTGCGTTCTCACCCCCGCCTCAGGTCGATTCCGCCGTCGTGCGCCTGGTGCCGCGGGCGCCGGACTTTCCCGTTCCCGAGGGCCCGTATCTCGACCAGATCGTCCGTCTGGCGTTCTCCGCGCGGCGCAAGACACTGGCCAACGGCCTGAAGTCGGTGCTGTCCCGGGACGCGATCGCGGACTGCGATGTGGACCCGACCACACGGCCGGAACGGGTCAGTCCCGCGCAGTTCGCGCGGCTGGCGGAATCGCTGGCAGCCGGGAATCAAACACGTTAACGTCTGCCCTCCCCTCGACGAACCAAGGCCCCATGAGCGCATACCAACACATCCTAGCTCCGGTCGATCTGCGTCAGCACAGCCATGTCGTGCTCAGGCGCGCCGCGTTCGCGGCGTCCATGCACAAGGCTAAGCTCAGCGTGTTGCACGTCGTCGAATATCTGCCGCTGGACCCGGTCGGCGACACCCTGTCTCCAACCCCGATCGAAGTGACGGATGAACTCGCCAAGCAGGCGGAGACACGCATCGAGGAACTCTGTAGCGAACTCGGCATCCAGGCGGACAACCGCATCGTCCGCGTTGGTTCCACCCAGGACGAAATCGTCGAGACGGCGCGCGAGCAGGGCGCCGACCTGATCGTGATCGGCAATCACGAGCGACATGGCCTGGGCGTGCTCTTCAGTCGCACCGAGGACCGTGTGCTGCACTCAGCGACCTGCGACATTCTGGCGGTTCACCTGCCGACCGACTGAGCACCTGACCGTCCATCACTCGCGCCGGCGCCGGACGTCATCGTCCAGCTCGCCGGAACGCGCGACGACGTTGACTTGCGGTCAATGAGACCCGAGCGGCAAGGCGGATAGCGGCCCCAACCCGAGAGGGTGGCGCCCCAAGGCAGGCATGAGCGGTTGACGGGCACGCTCTAACCCATCGACCGCACCGCCTCGGCAAAGACACTCGTACCCACCCCGGGCGCTACCGCGTCGCCCCAGGCGTATTCCACACCGGCGGCTGCCAGACGCTCCAGCGTCTCGGCCTGCCCGACATCCGCGGCAATCATCTGCGCACCCAGCCCCGTGGCTGTCGCCGTCAGTGTGTTCACCGTGACCTGCATCTCCGGCTGATCCAGTGAGCCGACGACCGACCCCGGCAGCGTCGCGAAACGGATGGGGCATCCCGCCATCCGGCCCAGACGCTGATACCCCGCTCCGAATTCCAGGATGTCGAACTCGACGCCGTGCTCGCGCAGGACGCTGAACCCTGCCGTCGCCCCCTCGAGCACATCCAGCAACCCGCCTTCCTCCAGGCCGAGGACCAGTCGCCGACCCGGCATGTCGTAGCGACGCAGCAGATCAGCCACCTTGATCGCGAAATCACGCCGGCGCAGCTGCCAGGTCGACAAGGCCACCAGAAAAGGCCAGTCACCACCGCGCTCGGTCGCCGGCAGCAGCCGGTAGAGCTCGCAGGCCCCGCGCAGCACCCGCAGCTCCAGCTGCTCCAGCACCCCGGTGCGCTGGGCCGCTTCGTAAAGCTCCTTCTGGCCGACACGTCCAATATCCGGCGGCGACCATTCCAGCCGGACCTGGACCGCGCCCAGCTCTCCCAACCGGGTGTGCAGCACGGGTGTGGCGACGATCTCGAACTCGTCCAGTGCAATGGCATTGCGCAGCACCTGTTCGATGTGCAGCGTCCGCTCCGCGCCGGGACTGACCTCGGCACTGTAGATCCGGAAATCGCCCCGCCCGGCGCGCTTGACGGCGTACATCGCCTCGTCGGCATGTCTCAGCAGGGTCTTGGCGTCCACATGATCCAGCGGGTAGATGGACAGCCCCAAACTGATCCCGATCGTGATTTCGTGCTGGCCGATGCGGAACGACTCCTCGAACATCTTCAGCAGCTTGCGCGCGATGCGCTCGACATCGGCGCGGTCCGCCACCCCGTTCAGCAGCAACGTGAACTCGTCGCCGGCCAACCTGGCCACGGTATCGGTCATCCGCACGCCTTCGAGCAGGCGCTGGCCGACCGCCTTGAGCAATTCGTCACCGACCTCGTGCCCCAGGGTGTCGTTGACGCGCTTGAACAGGTCGAGATCGACAAACCCCAGAGCCAGCAGGCGACCGGTGCGATCGCTGCGGTGCATGCCCTGGCCGAGCCGGTCCATGAACAGCAGCCGGTTGGGCAGTTCGGTGAGCACATCGTGGTGGGCGATGAATTCCAGCCTCGCCTCCGCCTCGCGCCGCGCGGTGATCTCCTCCGCGATCGCGAGAAACACCGGAGGCTGTTCCCGCTGGGAGTACGACAACGTGATTTCCACCGGATAGGTCCCACCATCCGCGCGGCGATGGTCGGTCTGATAGGTAACCGACTCCAGATCCCCGGAACGCAATCGGGCGAGGCGCTCGTGGAATTCGTTGTCATCCAGTTCCGGCGCCAGGTCCAGCGGCGTCATCCGCAGCAGACGTTCGCGGTCGAATCCGAGCACATCCAGGGCACCGCGATTGGCGTCCAGGAAGTAGAGCGTCTGGGCGTCGAAGATGTAGACCTCTTCCCCGGCACTGTCGAACAGCCGGCCCAGCCGCTGCGACAGCGTGGCCTCCGAGACCTCCTGGCTGCGGTCACGAACCATGAGCAGATAGCGCGCGTCACTGTCGCCCGGCAGGCGACTGACGATGAGATGCGCGGGAAACGTGGTGGCGTCCTTGCGCCAGCCGACCACCCGGGGCCGGGAGCCGTCATCCCCGCCGATGTAGTCATCCAGCCGGGTCTCGGGCGCGTTGAGGAACGGAACGGGCAACAGCTTGCTCAGCGAAACCCCCTGCATCTCCGCGTCTGAATACCCGAACAACCGGGCCGCATGGGCGTTGGCGTAGACCACCGAACCCGAGGTGCTGATGGTGATGACCCCTTCACCAAGCCGGGAGAGCACCGTGCGAATCTGCTCGAGTTCCCGCTGCAGACCCGCCCGGGAGGATTCCTGGACAGCAGCGTCCCGAAAGAACAGCAGGCTGCCAATCACCTGATCTCCCCGGGTAATCCTCGCGGCACCGGCGGACACCGCCCGCGTAAACCCCTGTCGATCGATCAGCCGCATCGGCCGTGACTCCAGGTCCCGCTGCTCGCGCAGCGCGTGCTCGGCCGGGGTCATCTCGAAATCGTCACCCTCCGAATCGACCCGGAACACCGAGTAGACCAGTTGCCGCCTGGCATCCGCGGGTG
>NZ_CAXFCL010000011.1:0-6272 GCF_964000955.1 uncultured Abyssibacter sp. | reverse complement strand
TTTGGAATGACCAAACCTCTCTCCTCGCGCCTTGCCTGGCCTCATTTCAGGCGGCAACTTGGCGGCGTGAATAAATCAGTGCTTCCCTAAGTACAGATTGGCCGTTTTCACGGTCGGGGTATTGACTTTTCGAGACAATTCTTTTGCATTAGGAGACATGGCCACTCTCCTCAGAGCTGCCGGCATGCGCGGTCTGGCCGATGAAATGCGCGAACTCGGCGTACCCATCGAGCCGCTGATGGCGCAGTTGCAGATTCCGCTGGCGGCGCTGACCGAGGAGGAACTGCGGATCTCGCTGCAGGCCTACGTGCAGCTGCTGGAGATCGTCAGCCAGCGGGCCAACTGCCCGGATCTGGGTTTGCGGTTGGCGGCACGACAGGACATCACCATCCTCGGTCCGCTGGCCATCGCCATGCAGCACGCCGAAACCGTCGGCGACGCGCTTGCGGTCTGCGCCCGCTATCTGCACACCCACAGCCCGGGCATCCGCGTCAGCGTCCACCGCGATTCGCCCACGGCGGGCGAAACCTGCCTGCGCATGGCCTTCATCACGCCGGGCTGGCTGCCACGGCGACAGGCTGTCGAGCAGTCGCTGGCCGACCTGTTCAACTTTTCGAGCTGGATCGCGCAGGATCGGCTGCCCGCGCTGCGCGTGAGCCTGCCGCACGCCCAGCTCGCGGCCACGCCGCGCTACGTCGAAACCTTTGGCCGACCAGCCGAATTCATGGCACCGCACGCCGAAATCGTCGTGCCGTCGGAGTTTCTGGATCGCGGGCTCACCCAGGCCAGCGCGGCGCTGCACCAGATGAGCCTGGATTACCTGCAACTGGCCTTTCTGCCCGGCGAGCAGACTGTCGGCGAGCGGGTCGAGGAGGTGCTGCGGCGCGCGCTGGCGAGCACCCGCGGCCGCCGCGATATCGTCGCCAAGTTGCTGGACCTGCATCCCCGAACCCTGCAACGGCGGCTGGCCGCGGAAGGCCTGCGCTATCAGACCATTCTCGATACGGCGCGACGCGAGCAGGCCATTCACTGGCTGACCGAATCCGAGGTGCCGCTGTCGCAGATCGCCGGCATGCTCGGTCTGGCTGATCAGGCGGTGCTGACGCGCAACTGCCAGCGCTGGTTCGGGCGGTCGCCGGCACGGGTGCGGGCAATCGGGCCTTATTGAAGACACGCTCGGCATCGGCAATCAGGCCGTCATGCCGCCATCGACGACCAGATCGGCCCCGGTGACGTAGCTGGCCTCGTCGGAGGCGAGAAACAGCACTGCGCTGGCGATTTCCTCGGGTCGCGCGAAGCGCCCCATCGGAATTCTCGCCAGCGTGCGCTCGGCGAAGGCAGCCGCCTCGTCCTGCGGCAGCGTGCCCAACGCACCGGAGACCATCTCGGTTTCGGCGAAGCCCGGACACACCGTATTGACCCGGATCGCGTAACCCTGGCGCGCGCAGTGAATCGCCGCCGACCGCGTGAACAACCGAACGCCGGCCTTGCTGGCGTTGTAGGCGGGGATCAGCGCGTCGCCAAGCATGCCCTCGATGGAGGCGATGTTGACGATCGCGCCGCCGCGATGCCGCATCCGCTCGATCGCAAGCTGGGTGCCGGTGAACACGGCGTCCAGGTTCACGTCCAGGGTCTTGCGCCACTGCGCGAAGGACAGCTTCTCCACATCCCCGAGTATCGCGATACCCGCGTTGTTGACCAGTACGTCCAGCCCTCCCCACAGCGATTCGATGTGATCGACCGCGGCGGCCCACTGCTCGGCGCTGGTGGCGTCATGTAGCAGGAACGCCGCACGGTCCGCGGCATCCAGACCCGCCACCGCCGCCTCGCCGGCGTCGCCGTCCAGATCGGTGAGCAACACCTTCGCGCCCTCGTCCAGCAAGGCGCGGGCGGCCGCCAGTCCCAGCCCGCGTGCCCCGCCCGTCACCAGACAACGTTTTCCGTCCACTCGTCCCATGATCGTCTCCCTGAAGGTTGCCGCTACTGCGCCGTGAAGCCGCCATCGACGACCAGCTCCGCGCCGTTGACCCACTTGGCCGCATCCGAGGCCAGGTATGCCACCGCGCAGGCCACGTCCTCGACCGCGCCGAAACCCATCGGATGCACCGCCTCGAACTGGGTTCTGGCCGCCTCCTCGCTCTCGGCCAGGCCCAGCCGGACGAAGTCGCTCAGGAAGGCGTCGCCCATATCGGTCCGCACGATGGCCGGGTGGACCGAATTCACCCGAATACCCAGACCCAGCGCGGCGGATTCCACCGCCGCGGCCTTGGTCATGGACCGCACCGCGCCCTTGGAGCTGTGGTAGGCGCCGTGCGCCGGCGTGCCGATGATTCCAGCCACCGAGGACAGATTGACGATGGCGCCGGATCCGCCGGTCATCACCCGCATCGCGTGCTTGATGCCGAGGAAACTGCCGGTCACGTTGATCCGCATGACCCGCTCGAAATCCTCGACCTCGCACTGGGCGAACAGCGAAGCGGTTTCGATGCCGGCGTTGTTGACCAGGATGTCGAAGCCGCCAAACTGCGCCTGCATCGCCTGGCAGGCCTGTTCCCACGCGGCCTCGTCGGTTACGTCATGGGGGTGAAACGCCACCCGACCGCCCCGCCCGGCCAGCGATTCCGCGGCATGGCGCCCGGCCTCTTGCTCGATGTCGGTGATCAGCACGTCCGCGCCCAGTTCCGACAGCGCGTCGGCGATGGCGAACCCGATCCCGCGTGCGCCGCCTGTCACCATGGCCGTCCGCCCGCCCAGATCGAACAGTGTCTTGTATTGGCTCATTGGCAATGTCTCCTTTCCGCGATCGCAGGCTAGACCGACGACCGCGCCAGGCCACCCACCCGCTTGAGTAGGTTGGCTGGCCAAGCCATGCACGGATCGCCCATTCCATTGTGTGGAGACGCCGCCGCATGCGGCTGCGTAGCGTCTGGCGGACACCCCGCCCATCGAAGGAGACACGATGCGCAAGGACATCGAATTCCGCACATCCGACGGCGTCATGCTGCGCGGGTGGCTGCAACTGCCCGAACACGGTCAGGCGCCACATCCAGCCGTGGTCATGGCGCACGGATTTTCCTCCGTGAAGGAAGTCTTTCTGGACCAGTACGCCGATGTGTTCAGCGCCGCCGGGCTCGCCTGCCTGGTCTACGACCACCGCAACCTCGGCGCCAGCGACGGCATGCCGCGACTGGAGGTCGACCCGTGGCTGCAGGTCCAGGGCTACCGGGATGCGATCACCTTCGCCTCGCAGCAACCGGAGATCGACGCGAACCGGATCGGCGTGTGGGGCACCAGCTACAGCGGCGGGCATGTCCTGCCGGTCGCCGCGCTGGACAAGCGCGTGAAGGCGGTCGTGTCGCAGGTGCCCTTCATCTCCGGCCACGCCAACATGCAGCGCGTGTTCCGTGAGGAGGAGTTCGAGGCGTTGCGCGAGCGCTTCAACGCCGACCGCGTGGCGCGCTTCCGCGGCGAGGCGCCGGCCATGATTCCGGTGTTCGGTGAACGCGGCTCGCTTTGCGCTCTGCCGTCGCCGGAGGAATGGACGTTCATCCAGGAATCCGGCCTGCTCGGCACGGAACTGTGGCTCAACGAGGTCACGCTGCGCTCCACGGAGATGATGATGGAGTACGAGCCGGCGCAGTACATCGCGCAGATCACCCCGACGCCGCTGCTGATGATCCTGACGACACGCGACATCGTCACGCCCACGGATATCGCGCTGGATGCGTTCAAGCGCGCGCACGAACCCAAGGAACTGCTGCTGATCGAGGGCGGCCACATGGAGGTCTACGTGTCGCAGTTCGAGCGCGGCTCCGCCGCTGCCCGCGACTGGCTCGTGCGGCATCTGGCGGCCGGCTAAGGCCGGCCGGCGCCCCGCTTTTCGAAGACCGGAAACAACAACGCCGCCGGCCGAGCCTCTGCCCGACCGGCGGCGTATCCCACTGCTGACCCTCTAGCCTTTCTGCCGGAGCTGCATCACCTCGGCTTCCAGTTCGGCGATGCGCACATCCTTGGGATTGAGCATGAACTGGCTTTGCAGCGGCGCGTTGCCATCCATCGTCACGCGCTGCCCCATCATCACGCCGTAGACCTCGTCCTTGTTGTTCCAGCAGCCCATGAACGGCAGGTGCTCGGGCGGCTCGTCGGTGGTCCAGGTCTTGACGAACTCGTCGTAGGGCACGCCGCGGGCAAGCCGGGCCTTGCGCTCGGCATCCCGGGCCTGCTCGGTGGCGGCCTCGTCGATCAGCAGATTGTCCTCGTCGTAGACCACGTGATAGATCACCCGGGCGGTGTCGTGGGAGATCAGATCCTCTTCCAGATCCTTGGCCACGAGCTTCGGGTCGCGCTGCAACACGTCGCCGTAACCGCCGCCGGAGCCCTGGCACATCATGTACAACTCACCCGGCGCGGCCAGCTCGAAGGTCATCCCCATGTCATGCGTTGAGTAGGTCGCGCCCTCGATCGGCTGCTCGTTCATCAGGTAGCAGATGTCGAACTTGATCTT
The DNA here is from genome assembly GCF_964000955.1 of uncultured Abyssibacter sp. Taxonomy (NCBI): domain Bacteria; kingdom Pseudomonadati; phylum Pseudomonadota; class Gammaproteobacteria; order Chromatiales; family Oceanococcaceae; genus Abyssibacter; species uncultured Abyssibacter sp. The sequence continues at coordinate 1,768 of NZ_CAXFCL010000011.1, read as the reverse complement.
CGACGGGTCCTTTTTCAGCTCTTCGAAGATGTCGATGCCCTTGATCTTGCACAACGGATAGGCCGGCGACGCATAGCCGCCGAACAGGGGCTGCGCCGATGAGAACAGCGAGCCCGAGCAGCCGGTCATGAAGCCCCACAGACCGGAACGCCGGTAGGTGTGAATCTGCTCGTAGCCGAGACCGGAGCGCTGCTTGCCGAAGCCGACCCGGTCCTTGGCCAGGGTGAAGGCGCCCAGGCGGACCATGGGCAGATCCTCTTCCATCAGTTCGATCTCGCCCAGGTCGCAGTGCGCGGCGAACGGCGGGGACACCGAATGCTCGCCATCCCAGTGGCTGCGACCGCCCTGCCCCATGCCGTTGATGTCGGCGCAGAAGTTGCCGACATAGTCGCCGTGCTGGGTCAGGCCGCCGTAGATCAGCGTGGCCGGCTGGTCGTACTGCGGCGCCACCATCGCGGTGTAGCGATGCGGCAGGCTGTAATTCAGCTTGGCCATCGGGATGCAGGCGATGGTCATGGTCTTGAACAGCGGGATCAGACTCATCGCCTGCGGCGTCTCGAAGGAGCCGTTGATCAGGCTGTTGTCGTCGAAGATGAAATCGAAGGGCGTGAACACCGCCATGGTGAATGGCAGATCCGGCCAGATGTTCTGCATGTAGCCGGTGAACAGCATGGTCTTGAACGAGGCCTGACAGGCGTTGATCGACCGGTTCAGCAGCTCCGGTGACGAGCCGCGCAGGTCCACGATCATCTTGTCGCCGTCGACGGTGATCGCCATGTTCAGCTTGAGCATGGCGTTCTCGCGCAGCGTGGAGTCGGCGAAGGACACCGTACGGGTGGTGCCGTCCGGCAGTTCGGCGATGCGGCGCTTGACCTCCTCGACCACGTCCTCCAACTGCTTGCGCAGCATGATGATCAGCGCTTCCTCACCGTGTTCCTCGAGGATGGCCATGATGCGCTCGCGCAGGCGGATCACCGAGTACAGCCGGACCTTCATGTCTTCCAGCTGCAGCTTGGGATCGCGCACCGAGTTCTGCAGGAAGGTGACGATGTCGCGCTTGAGCTCGAAGTTCTCGGCGCAGCGGAACGGCGGCATCTTCAGGCCTTCGTCGTACTTGCTCTCGGCCGCCGCGGGCATCCCGCCCGGCTCGCAGGAGCCGTTCTCGCCCTCATGGATGGTCGCGGAAATCCAGCAAACCAGTTTCCCCTTCCAGAACACCGGCATCATCATCGACTGGTCGGTATTGTGGATGCCGCCGTAACGGGCGTCGTTGTGGATGAAGGCGTCACCTTCCTTGACGCCCACGGTCGGCTCGTCGGTCCAGTACTTGTTGATGAACTTGATCGGGTAGAACGCCGCCGCCGCGAACCCGCCGACGCCATGCGGCGCGATGAGCGACAAATCACCGGCTGCGGTGAAGACCGCCGTGGTCATGTCGCCCCACTTCGCCCCGGGCGCCGCACCCATCTGCTCGATCATCGTGTGGGTTTCGTCCAGCGCGGCGATGATCAGCCCGCGGACCTCGTTGGTCTTGTGCGGATCGACCTCGCCGGAGAGCAACTGGTCCTCGATCGCCGACCGCGGCTCGATCCGGTGGTTCTCCATGATCGCCGGGTCCGGGGCGTAGAACATCTTGTTATCCTGGACGAACCGGTTGAGCAGTTCCTGCTGCTCGGTCGTCAATTTCACTTGTTCGTTCATTGTGTGTCTCCTCGAATTCCGTGGGTCAGTCCGCGCAGGTGAACCAGACCGCGTTCTGCTCGGCGGC
>NZ_CAXFCL010000010.1:0-13063 GCF_964000955.1 uncultured Abyssibacter sp. | reverse complement strand
GAAGGCCACCTGTTCCTCGTCGGTGAAATTCACCTGCGGGAACACCAGCACGCCACGCTGCTCCAGCAGCTCGCGAATCTCGGAGGCGTGCTCGCCACTGAGCAGCGTCGCCTTGTCCGCCCGGATCTCGGTCGCGATCCGGGGCTTCAAATCACGGGTTTCTAGGGTCATACCAACCTCGTCAGTTGATTGGCTGGGGCAATCAGGCAGTGCGTCATTGCTGGATCGCCGCACGGAAGTCCTCGTTCTTGAGGAACAGCGATGTGTTGTCCGCACGCAGATGCGTCCACTTGAGATTGAGCCCGCCATCGACCAGCAGCGTCTGGCCGGTGACATAGGCCGAAAGATCGGACAGAAAGAACAGGATGGCGCCGCCCTGCTCCTCCGGCAGGCCGCGCCGCCCCATGGCGATGGCGTCACGGTCGCGCTGCTCGTCGTCATCGATGAACATCTTCGATGCCGGGGTCGCGGTCGGGCCGGGCGCGATGGCGTTCACGCGGATGTTGTCCTGCGCCAGCTCCACCGCCAGGGTGCGGGTCGCGGCGACCATCGCCGCCTTCGCCGTGCCGTAGGCGATGTGGTACGGCGCGGTGTTCATGCCGCTGATCGACGAGATCGACACGATTGATCCCGGATTACCGGACGAGCGCAGTTCCGCCGCGACCGCCTGGCTCATGAAAAACATGGTCTCCAGGTTCTGCGCGAACAGGGCGCGCCAGTCCGAGCGCGACACGCGGGTGGCGCGCATCCAGGTCTGGGGCGCGGCACCGCCAGCAACATTGACCAGACCGTACAGCGTGCCGGGCGCGTCGGCCGCGGCCTGCATGGCCGCGTCGATCCCCTCGTCGGTTTCCGCATCGGCGGCGACGGGTACGACGGACAGTCCGGCATCCACCATCGGCTGGATGTGCTGGTCGAGATTGTCCTGCGAGCGGCTGACCGCAACCACGGTCGCACCGGCCTCGGCGATCATGCGGGTCGTCGTTGTGCCGATGCCGCCTCCCGCGGCGCCGGAAACGATCACCACTCGACCGTTGAGTTGCATGAGGTTCTGATCCATCTCTTCCTCGCACTTTGTTCGCGTCGAAATCGGCGCGTTGAGTCGCTTCGCGTTATTTTGTACGGACAATTTAATGTCCGGTGCGTCGCTAATTTTTAACGGTATTTGTTATAGAACAAGGTCGATTCGAAGTAAAGAATCGACATTTTGTCCGTACTATTCAATCCATTCCGGACCGCAACCCCGCTCAGGCGGCAGCCGGCTCCAGGCGCCTGGAAGCCAGCTCGCGCAGCGGAGCGGTCTTCACCTTGTTCGAGCTGGTCAGCTCGATATCGGCCTCGGCGATGAACAGCACCCGTCGCGGCACCTTGAAGCTGGACAGGCGTTCCGCCACGAAGCCACGTACCGCGCCCTCGTCCAGACTCTGACCGGTTTCCGTGACCACGCAGGCCACGACCAGCTCGCCCAGCGTGTCATGCGGCACACCGACGGTGGCCGCCAGCTTCACCCCGGGGCAGTCGCGCAGCACGGCATCGATTTCCAGCGGCGACACATTGGCGCCACCGGTCTTGATGATGTCGTTCAAACGCCCCTGCCAATGCAGACGTCCCTGCTCATCCAGGAAGCCGCCGTCACCGGTGCGGAAGAAACCTTCCTCGTCGAAGGTGTCCTCGGCCGCCACGCGCAGGTAGCCGAGCATCATCGTCGGCCCCTTGACCGCGATCTCTCCGGCCTCGCCCAGCGGCAGCACCCTGCCCGTCAGCGGGTCGACGATGCGGATGATGTTGCCGGGCAGCGGCACGCCGCTGGTGCCCTCGCAAAGCGCCTTCGGCGTGCCGCTGGGATAGACGGTACTGAGGGTGAACGTCTCGGTGTTGCCATAGGCGTAAATCGGTTCCTGCCAGTCGGAATCGACGGTCGGATGCTCGCGCAGCGGCGAGATCTCGCCGACATAGCGCAGGCTGGACAGGTCGCGCCCGGCATAGTCCGGATGCTCGGTCAGCGGCGCCCACTGATGTGGCCACGCCACCGGCAGGCTCACACGCTCCTCCTCGATCAGCCGTAGCGCGTCACCGGGATCGAAATAGCGCTGCAGCACCAGGCAGCCGCCGGCGGCGAAGGTCGTGCCCAGCGCCATGGCGTAGTTGCCGGACCAGAACAGGCCGTTCGCCGACCAGGTGCGCACGTCGCGATCAACATTGAAAATCTTGCGCCAGCGCCAGCACTGGATCGTGGCGGCGCGATGCGTGTGCAGGATGGCCTTGGGCTTGGCGGTGGAACCCGATGAAAAGAACACGAAGCCGCGATCGGTTGGCGCGACTTCGGCGCTGATGGCATCGACCATCGCCGCCGGCACCCGGTCGGGGCTTTGCATGAACGCCGACCAGGACTCGAATGCCCCGGCCGGCGCCGGCCCGTCATCGATGCAGACCGCGCCACGCAGATAGGGCAGCGCCGCCGATCGCATCTCGCCGTCGGCGGTCGCCAGGTCCGGGCAGATCGCCGTCAGTTCATCGGCGAAATCGCGCTTGGCGATCGAACGCTCGAAGAACAGCAGCGAGATGTCCCCGACGCGCAGCATGTACTCCAGTTCGTCACGCTTGGCGAAGGTGCTCAGCGCCACGCAGGTGCCACCCGCCAGCGCGATGCCGTACGCCGCGATGATCCACTCCGGACGGTTGGTGCACAGCACGCCCACCCGCGTTTCCTTGGCGACGCCGCGGGCGACCAGCACCCGGGCGACGGTCATCGCCTGGTCCCAGACCTCGCGGTAGCTCAGACGCACCACCTCGCCCGATGGTGCGTGGAACACCATGGCCTCGCGATCGGCGTTGGTCTCGCAGACCTCGCGCAAAAATCCGCCGGCGGTCAGCGCGCCCAGCGCCTCGTCGGCCAGCGGCGCGCCTCGAACGGTCGATTCCATTGTCATTTGCCTGCCTCCATGCGCTGTCGGACCTCGTTCGGAAGCGGCTCCACACCGGCTTCCAGCGGAATCTCCAGCGTGTTGATCGCCGTCGCCAGCAGGCCGTAGCAACCCACCGCGAACACGATGTCCATCAGCTGTTGTGGTTCGAAATGTTCGGAGAGCCGGGACCAGGTCTCGGCGTGGATGCGTGCGTCGTCATGCAGCTCGTCCGCCGCCCGCAGCAAATCGGCATCCACCGGATCCCAGTCCGGCGCATCCGGCCCGGCCTGGACGCGCGCGATCTCCTCGTCGGTCAATCCGGCCCGCTTGCCGAGCACGATGTGCTGAACGAACTCGTACTCGCAGCGACGCAACCAGCTGATACGAAGAATCAGCAGCTCGCGCACCCGCTTGGAGACGGTACTGGCGGTCGCCACGTGATTGTTGAAGGTCAGGAACGCCTGCGCGAGCGGCAGGTGATGCACCAGCGCACCCAGCACGTTGCGCCCCCTGGGATCGCCGTCGGGCCAGTTCGACAACACGAAGGCGCGACCGCCCGGAAAGGCGCCGAGCGCCTCGAGCTCGGCGTCGCCCCAGTCATCGGGGGACAGCGGGGCTGGCTTGTCAGTCATCGACGGCGCTCCGCTTCAGCGCGCCACCCATTCGGAGGTCAGTCCGAAGGGCGACAGGTATTTGGTCGAGCTCCAGCCGCCGTCGACGACGATGGTCTGGCCGTTGATGTAACTGCCACCTTCCGAGCAGAGGAAAGCGACGGTGCTGGCGATGTCCTCGACCTTGCCGAAACGGTCGTGCGGGGTCATCTCGATGTTCATCTTGCGAAACGCCTCGTCCTCCAGGCGCTGGATGGTCATCGGCGTGGGGATGACGCCTGGCGCCACCGCGTTGCAGCGGATGCCCTGGGCGCCGTACTGGCAGGCGATATGCGTGGTCAGCGCGGTCATGCCGCCCTTGGAGGCCGAGTAGGCGCCGCCGCGCAGCCCGCCAACCACGGCGTAGGTCGAGGTGACGTTGATCACCGCCGAACCCGGCTTCATGTGCGGCAACACCTCCCGGGTCAGCCGGAACGGCGCGCGCAGCATCAGGCCGAGGAAATAGTCGAGGGATTCGTCATCGGTCTCGTGGATCGGCTTCGGGCTGCCGACCCCGGCATTGTTGACCAGGAAATCGATCCGGCCCCAGCGCGACAGCGCGGCATCGACGACCCGCCGCGGCGCATCGTCCGCCGTCAGATCCACCGCCACGACTTCGATGCGCTCGGGGTCGCCGATCGCGCGCTCCAGCTCCGCGAGCTTGCCCGGATCACGGCCGACCCCGACCACGTTCATGCCCTGCGCGACCAGCGCCTCGGCGCAACCCAGGCCGATACCACTGCTCGCGCCGGTGACGATGGCCACCGGCCTGTCAGCGCTCTTGTTCATGTCTCCTCCACACCTTGGCACCCATGCAACATGAGCCACCGCGTCCATGCATGAGTTCAATTGTCCAGATCATTGAGCCGTGGATTCTGGACTCTCGAAACGTAGAATGCTTCCATCTGAAGCAGAGCGCAACGCCTCGCGCCATTTATTGTCCGTACAATAATCAATCGAACAGGAAAACCGGTCCGCCATGCCGAATCAAGCCAGTTCAGACCGAAAAATCGTCGCCGGTCGATCCATTCGCTGGGACGCCGCGCGCGCCGCCGATGCCTACGACCGCGGCCTCTGGATCCACGAAACCCTCGCCGACACGCTGCAACAGGCCGCGACGCAAACACCGGATCGCACGGTGCTGGTCGACGGCGACATCCGCCTCGACTGTCGGACGCTGCATGAGCAGGCCGGACGCCTGGCGCAAGCGCTGCTGCAACGCGCGCCGCGAGGCAGCGTGGTCTCGTTCATGCTGCCCAACTGGCACGAGGCCGCGGTGATCTACCTCGGCGCCACGCTGGCCGGCATGGTGGTCAACCCGATCCTGCCATCGCTGCGGGATCGCGAACTCCGCTTCATCCTGGAGGACGTGGACAGCCGCTTCATGTTCATCCCGGAGGCGATCCGCAAGCATGATTACGCGGCCATGCTGAGCCGCGTAGTCGACGCGCTGCCGTCGCCGCCGCATGTCGTCGTCGTGCGCGGCGATGCCGGGCCGCATCTGGCCTACGACACGCTGCTCGCCTACACGCCCGCGCCCGCGCCCGGGGCGCTGACCGCGCCGGATCCCGACGCCGTGCGGATGATTCTGTACACCTCCGGCACCACGGGCCGGCCCAAGGGCGTGCTGCACACGCACAACTCCATTCACGCGCTGATGTGTCAGTTGCGCGAGCATTGGCTGGTCGACCCTGGCGACCGCTTTCTGGTTCCGTCGCCGATCGCGCACATCGGCGGCTCCATCTACGCCTTCGAAGCCCCGCTGCTGCTGGGGACGACGGCCGTGCTGATGGAACGCTGGGACGCCGATGCCGCGGTGGCGCTGATGCAATCGGAACACTGCACCCACATGGCCGGCGCGACGCCGTTTCTGGAGCAGATCCTCGCCGCGGCTGAACGCGCCGGCACCCGCCTGCCCGATCTCAAGCTGTTCGTCTGCGGCGGCGCCTCGGTGCCGCCGTCGCTGATCCGCCGGGCGCAGGCCTACTTCGACGGCGCCATCGTCACCCGCGTGTACGGATCCACCGAGGTGCCGGTCGCCACCGTGGGCGCGACCCGACGCGACGAGGCCGATCTGGCCGCCGACACCGATGGCCGCGGCGGGCTGGCCGAGCTCCGGCTGGCCGCCCACGACGCGGCACGCGACGGCGAAGGCGAAATCTGCGCGCGCGGACCACAGATGCTGGTCGGCTACCTGCATGCCGAGGACGAGGCCACCGCCTTCGATGCCGACGGCTTCTTTCGCACCGGCGACATCGCATGCCTGGTGAACGACGACTACGTGGTGGTCACCGGACGCGCCAAGGACATCATCATCCGCAAGGGCGAGAACATCTCCCCGAAAGAGGTGGAGGACATGCTGATCGGGCACCCGGACATTGCCGAGATCGCCATCGTCGGCCTGCCCGATCCGGACAGCGGCGAGCGCGCCTGTGCGGTGATCGTGCCGAGCTCGACCCCGGGCCCGGATGTTCGGGCGCTGGCGGACTTCCTGCGCGAACGCGGCGTGGCCATGTTCAAGGCGCCGGAGCAGGTGGAATGGCGCGACGCCCTGCCGAAGAACGACGCCGGCAAGGTGCTGAAGCATCAGCTCCGCGCCGAGTTGATGGCTAGCGGACCCGACGCAGCGTGATCGAATACCGGTAGGATGCCGCCGGGTGCGTGCTGAACGTCACCTGCGCCACCTTGCCTTCCGAGGTCGTGTAGGTCCGGCGAATCCTGAGCGCGGCACTGGCGGGCTCGACCTTCAGCCCCGCGGCCAGCATGGGCGAGATCAACGTCGCCTCGACTTCCTGGTGCACCTCGACCACCGTCTGGCCGTAGAGGTCCTCGATCAGCGGAAAGATCGGCCCCGCATGCCGTCGCAGCATGCGCCCCACGCCGGCGAAATCGCGGTGGATGTAGTACTCGGCCCAGCAGTACGGCGTCGCCTGCCCCTCCGTGTGCCCCCAGCCGCGCACCGCCAGCCAGTGCTCCCCGACCGTGAGCCCGCTCCAGGCCGCGAGCTTGTCGTCGACCTCGATCATCTCCAGCGTCTCGATCTGGAAGCGCTTGTCCTCGGACCAGGACAGGAGCTGCTCGATGGACATCACGTCCTGCGCATACGAGGTGGATGCCGGCCGCGAGACCACGATGGTTCCGGCGCGCGGCTTGGAGGTCACCAGATTGTCCTCGCGCAGCCTGCGCAGCGCCTCGCGCACGGTGTAACGGCTCACCGAATAGTGCTTGCACAGGGCTTCCTCGGTCGGCAGCTGGGAGCCGGCGGGATAGACACCGTCGACGATGTCCTTCTTCAGCGCCCGCGCAATCTGCAGGTACTTCGGCTCGCGCGGGCTACCACCCGCATCCTGTTGCTTGCTTGTTGCCATTCAATATATCCGGACAAATATTTGCCGCGACCAGTCAAAATGTATTATCAATTCGCTTGTTTAACGCATAAACCAATTATAAGTCCAGACAATTAACGAAATGCTTCCGGGCACCGGAGGCTGTGGACGCATCGAATCGCGGTCGGTCCTCCGATCGCCCGGCAAGGAGACCACCCGCATGGCGCTGCAGAACGCACGCTTCACTGCAACAGCCCCGTCGACACTGGCCGATGGCTGGACCCTGCAACGCCTGACGCCGCCCAGCCGCCTGTTCGGCGCCAACGGCCTGCGCACCGGACCCGACGGTCGCATCTACGTCGCTCAGGTCTCCGGCAGCCAGATCAGCGCAATCGATGTGGATTCCGGCGACATCGAGACCATCAGCCCCAAGGGCGGCGACATCGTCGGCCCGGATGATCTGGTCTTCGATGCCGACGGCAACCTCTATGCCACCGAGATCACCGAGGGCCGGGTCAGCATGCTCGCACCGGACGGCAGTTCCCGCGTGGTCTACGGCGATATCCCCTGCGCCAATCCGATCACCATGTATCAGGGCCGCCTGTTCGCCGGCGAATGTCGCCCGGGCGGACGCATCATGGAGCTGGACCTCAACGGCGGCGCGCCGCGGGTGTTGCTGGACAACGTGCCGCTGCCCAACGCCATCGAGGTCGGCCCGGACGGCAAGCTCTACATTCCGGTCATGGGCACCAACGAGATCTGGCGCGTGGACCTGGATGGCGGCGCGCCGGAGACGGTGGCGGGTGATCTGGGCGTGCCCGATGCGGTGAAGTTCGATGCCGCCGGGCAGATCGTGTCCACCCAGGTCGCCAGCGGCCAGGTGCTGCGCATCAACCCGCAGACCGGCGAACGCACCACGCTCGCCAGCCTCGCCCCGGGCCTGGACAACCTCAGCTTCGTCGGGAACCGCCTGTTCGTTTCCAGCATCTCCGGCCAGGTCAACGAAATTCTCGCCTCGGGCCAGGTCCGCCCGCTGGTGCCGGACGGCCTGAACTGGCCGCTGGGACTGGCCATGGGCTCCGATGGCCTGCTGTACATCGCCGACGGTCCGTACAGCTACACGCTGCAACCGGGCGGCACCCTGCAATCCGCCGGCATGCTGTTCACCCCGGGCTGTCCGGGACACGTCCGCGGCGTGGCCGCGTCGGCGCCCGGCGAGGTCATCGCCACCAACGCCAACGGCCAGGTCGCGCGCTGGCGCCCGGCTGAAATGGACAGCGACATCATCGCCGAGGGCTACGACCGGCTGATGGGCGTGGCCGTCGCCCCGGGCGGCGCGGTGATCTTCGCCGAGCTGGGCACCGGCTCGGTCCACTCCGTCGCCGGAGGCCAGGTCGAGACACTGGCGCGCGGCCTCACCGAACCCATGGGCGTGGCGATCACCGCGGACGGTGCCTGTCTGGTCAGCGAATCCGCCGCTGGTCGCGTGGTCCGCATCCGCGGCGGTCGCGGCGAAACCGTCATCGATGGCCTGCAGCAGCCACAGGGCATCGTCGTCGTCGACGGCCTGCTCTACATCGTCGACACCGGCGCCAAGGAAGTGGTCGAGTGCAATCTCGCCACCGGCGCCCGGCGCAGCGTCGCCACCGGTCTGCCGGTAGGCGCACCGCCCGGCGTCACGCCGAAACCGCTACGCGCCATGCTGCCGCTGTCCGGCCCGATGGGCCCGTTCGCCGGCATCGCCGCCGGTCCCGACGGCACGCTTTACGTCGCCGGCGACGCGGAAGGCAGCGTGCTCGCGCTGCGTCCCGCGGCGTCCTGATTTCTCCGAATTCCAACGATAGAGCCCAACGACCATGAATGACCTGACGCTGGACTGTTCCGATCTCGACCAACACATGGGCAAGCCGATCCAGCCGGCCCGGCTGCGCGACCCGGTCGCGAACATCGACATCCGTCGCTGGGCTCAGGCGATGCACTACCCGAACCGGCTGCATTACGACGACGATTTCGCCGAGGCCAGTCGCTTCGGTCGGCTGGTGGCGCCGCAATCCTTCGCCATCGCCACCGACGACGGTCACGGCGCGGCTCCGGCCTGCGTGGGAGGCATTCCCAATTCGCACCTGATCTTCGGCGGCGACGAATGGTGGTTCTACGGTCCGCGCATCTACGGCGGCGACATGATCGTCAACGAGCGGATTCCCTACGACTACGCGGTGAAGGAGACCAAGTTCGCCGGTCCGACCTGCTTTCAGCGCGGCGACAACAACTACCACAACCAGGACGGCGACCTGATCGCCAAGCAACGTTCGACGTCGATTCGCTATCGCGCCGACCTGGCCCGCGAAATGGGCTCGCTGGATGGCACGGAAGATCCGGAATGGACCGACCAGCAGCTCGCCGAGCTTGAGGAGGAGAAGTTCTCCTGGATCAGGATGCTGCACGACCTGGGGCACGGAAAGCGGTACTGGGACGACGTGCAGGTCGGCGACGCGCTGCCGCCGCGGACCATCGGCCCGCACAGCATCGCCAGCTTCACCACCGAATGGCGCGCCTATCTGTTCACCATCTGGTGCGGCGTGCACCGGCGCACGGACCTGGACATGGAGGCCCTGGGCTTCACCGAGGACATGGCCGGCAAGGAACAGGACCCGGTGCTGGAGTTGGAGAACCCGGAACTCACCGACGGCGCCTACATCGGCCCGTCGCGCGGTCACCTGTTCCCGCGCTGGGCGCGCTACATCGGCATGCCGCGCGGTTACGGCTACGGCGCCTCCATGGGCGCCTGGATTCTGGACTACTTCGCCGGCTGGGCGGGCGAATGGGGACGCGTGGTGCACTCCAACGCGTCGTACCGCGGTCCGGCCTTCACCGGCGACATCACCATCATGCAGGCTGATGTCATCGACAAGCTGGTCGACGACGAGGGCCGCAACCTCGTCCAGGTCAACTGCAAGATGACCAACCAGCTCGGCGCCACCATGGCCACGGCGAAGGCCGAAATCGAACTGCCGAAAAAATGATGCGGCGGACGGGCGGGACAGCGTTGGCCGCGACGCGGCGCCTCGTCACCCCTGGCCTAGTGGCATTGCGTCCCGGTGCAGGCCAAGCGGTCGCTCGCGTCGTACATTGATACGCACCACAAGATCGCCCCGCCCGCCCCGTATTTCCTGACGCCGGGCGGCAGTCCGGCGACATCGACCTGTCCGTGACCTTGGAGGAGACAACCCTTGACGGACGCAGCCAGCTTTCTCGACAAGCCCGTGCTGGTCACCGGCGCCAGCGGTTTCGTCGGCAGCCACACGGCCCGCCTGCTCGTCAGCCAGGGCCGCAAGGTCCGGGTGATGCTGCGCAGGACCAGCAGCCAGGCGGCGCTGGAAGGCCTGGACGTGGATGTCCGCTACGGCGATGTCCTGGACCCGGATTCGCTGCGCGCCGCGATGGACGGCTGCGGCAGCGTGTTCCACTGCGTGGTCGACCCCCGCTTCTGGCTCACCGACCCGACGCCGATCCACCGGAACAACGTGGACGGACTGGTCAACAGCATGGACGCCGCGCTGGCCTGCGGAGTCGAACGGTTCATCTTCACCAGCACCATGGGCACGCTGGGGCTGAATCCGGACGGACCGGTGACCGAGGACATTCCGTTCAACTGGGCCGACCATGCATCGGCCTACATCCTCGCCCGGGTCGAGGCCGAGAACCGCTTTCTCGCCTACTGTCGCGACAAGGGTCTGCCCGGCGTGGCGCTCTGCATCGCCAACACCTACGGCCCGCAGGACTACCAGCCCACACCGCATGGTCACATGCTGTGGCAGATGGCCAACGGCGAGGTGAACGTGGCAATCGAGGCGGGCGCGCCCACCGTCGACATCCGCGACGTGGCCGACGCCATGGTCCGCGCCGAAGCCCGCGGGCGGCTGGGCGAGCGCTACATCATCGCCAACGAGTTCATCAGCAACCGTGACTTCTACACGCTGGCGGCCAGCGAAGGCGGGCGGAAACCGCCGCGCATCATTCCGCTGAAAGTCGCCTACGCCATCGCCTGGGTCGCCGAAGCCGTGCTCAAGCTGCTGCGGCGCAAGGACTACCTGGTCAGCACCGATGCCGTGTACCTGTCCAACGTGTTCCAGCGCATGGATCACGGCAAGGCCGAACGGGAACTGGGCTGGAAGCCGCGCCCCGTCCAGGACACCGTGCGCGACGCCGTGGCCTGGTACGCCGAACATCACCGTCACAACGCGCACTAGGGCCTGTTGACCCGATTCCGGGCGCCGGGTTTGACCGACCACTTCCCGGCAGGCTAGTAAGAACGGCATGGCACGCAAAATCTTTCAGCCGCATCTGTCCACCGCCAGCGATCCACGCGCGGTCCGGACCCGCGAGGCATTGCGCAACGCCCTGCTGGAGCTGCTGGAAGACACGCCGCTGGAACAGATCTCCATCCGCGACATCGCCGCCCGCGCCGCGGTCGGCTACACGACCTATTTCCGCCACTACCCGGACAAGGAATCGCTGCTCAACGAGGTCGCGGCCGAGGAGATCGGCAACCTGGTCGAACTGTCGGTGCCGATGATGAGCGGCAGCGACACCCGGCAGGCAACGATGACCCTGTGCCGTTATGTCGACGAGCACCGGGCGCTCTGGGCCACGCTGCTCACCGGCGGCGCCGCCGCCGCGCTGCGCCAGGAATTCCTGCGGCTGTGCCGCAAGATCGCGATGTCGAACACCTGGCCGGATAGTTGGCTGCCGGCCGAGGTCGGCGTCAACCTCGCCGTGAGCGGCACCATCGAACTGCTGGCCTGGTGGCTGCGTCAGGACGATCCGGTTCCGATGGAACAGGTCGCGGGCATTCTCGACCGGGTAATCGTCTCGCCCCTGGTCAGGGCCGGACAGGAAGAGCGTCCGCCGTTCTGAACCGGCGCCGCTGCGACGTCAGGCCATCTCCCGCATCTTCACGAACAGCGCGCAGCCGGCGGCCGCCAGCGCCGGGACGGCGAAGATCAGGAACAGGGCCGGCGCGACCACACCCCAGCCGATGAGCACGCCGGCGATGGCCGGGCTGACCACCGCTCCACCCCGCCCGAGCCCGGCGGCCCAGCCCAGGCCGGTGCTGCGCACCTGCGCCGGGTAGATGGACACGGCCAGCGTATAGAGATTGGTGAAACCGCCGAACAGCGTCACCCCGACGATGAACAGCGTGATCCACATCAGGCCCGACGCCGCGCTGTCCATCGTGACCATCGCCGCCAGCAGCATGACCAGCCCGCCACCGATGACGAAGGTCACCGCGATCACGCGGTTCAACGCGCGCTTGCGGGCAATCCACCCGACCAGTGTCGCCCCGACCACCGAGCCACCGGCCAGCAACACCGCGCCGAGAATGGCCTGATCCTGCGGATAGCCGGCCGTGGTCAGGATCTGCGGCAGCCAGCTCGTCAGGAAGTAGACGGTGGCGAAGGCAAGGAAGAACGTGATCCACAGCAGCAGCGTGGTGACGCGCCGGTTGGCCACCAGCAGCGAGCGCACCGATGCGGACTCGCCGACCACGGCCTGTCCCACGTCCGGCAGCCGTTCCACGGGCTGCTGGCGGATGTAGCGCAGGATGCGATTGACACGGTCCAGCGCCTGATCGGGGCGGCGCTTGATCAGAAACGCCATCGATTCCGGGATGACAGCGGCCATCGCGGCAGCGACCACGAAGGTGATGATGCCGGCGTAGATGAAAATGATCCGCCAGCCGTGTTCGACCACGACCGGGGCGACGATGAGACCGCCGATCACGGGCCCCAGCGGCCCGGCGGAAAAGATCACCGCCAGCACGAAGGTGCGATGACGCCGCGGGCTGTACTCGCTCACCAGCGGAGCCAGTGCGGCCACCAGCGCGCCCAGGCCCAGGCCGCTGATCAGCCGCAGCACGACGAGCTGGTTCACGGACGTGGCATAGGCGGCGGCCAGCGTCGCGCCCCCCGCGAGCACCAGCATTGCCACCGACACCAGCCGCCGGCCGTAGAGATCGGCCAGCGAGGCCAGGAACATCGCACCCAGTGTCATGCCCAGCACGCCGGCGCTGAACACCAGCCCGAGCTGCCCGGCCGGCAGGCTCCAGTCCTCGGTGATCGCCGGCGCCAGGAAGGAGATCACGGCGATGTCGAAACCGTCGATGACGTAGGCGATGAAG
>NZ_CAXFCL010000009.1:0-13009 GCF_964000955.1 uncultured Abyssibacter sp. | reverse complement strand
GTGGACAGACAGCGGACTTCCACCGTCGCTGCACCGCTGGCCGGATTGCCGATCATTCGCATGCCCTGTGGTTCCGTCGCACAGCGCGGCAGTTGCAACCGGGCGTCGAGACCGCCGGCCGTCACCGTCGTGCCGGCAGGCAACTCACGCTGGGCATAACGCTGCGCGGCCGCGTTCAACCGCGCGATGTCTTCCGCGCCGTCACCAGCGACGGCCAGCCCCGGCAGCAGGGTTGTGCTCGAAAGAATCCAGGCAATGGCGAGATAACGTCTCATGCCGGGCTTCAGGCAAGTGGTGTACCACGGTCCGAGTACATATCCGTCGTCGCGCCGAAGCGATAAAAGAACGCCTTGCAAGCATCCTGTTAACAGGTATCGGCCAGCCTCAAGTTTTCCGGATGCGGGTCGATGCCCAGCGCACACCCCATCGGGATGCCCACGTGTCCACCGGCCTGATCGACTCCATCAATCGCCGTACCCAGCTTGCCGGTTACAACCGGTTGGCGTTGCTGCTGTTCCGGCTGGGCGGGCCCGAGCTGTTCGGGATCAACGTATTCAAGGTGCAGGAGGTGGTGCAGGCGCCGGAGCTGACCTGGGTACCGGCGGCGCATTCGCATGTGCGCGGCGTGGCGCCGGTGCGGGGCCGGATGATTCCGGTGCTGGACCTGGCGGCGGCCGTGCAGACGACGCCGCCCGCTTCGGAACCCCGCTACCTGATCGTCTCCGAGTTCAATCGACGCGTGCAGGGCTTTCTGGTGCATGGCGTTGAGCGCATCGTCAACGTCGATGTCGGCCAGGTGACGCCGCCGCCGGCCAGCGCCGGGGACGACGGATATCTGACGGCGGTGACCCGGTTGAAGGACCGGCTGATCCAGATTATTGACGTGGAGAAGGTGCTGGCCGATGTCATCGGTCTCGCGGTTGATCTGGAAACGCTGCCGCCGCATACGACCGACGAGCGTCGCCGCAAGTGGCGGGTGCTGGTTGCCGATGATTCCAAGGTGGCGCGCATGCAGATTGCCCGCACGCTGGAGCAGCTCGATCTGGAACCGGTGCTGGTCAATGACGGTCGCGAGGCGTTGCGGTTCCTGCAGTCGCAGGCCGACGCGGATGGCGACAACGATTTGCTGATGGTGATCTCGGATGTCGAGATGCCTGACATGGATGGCTACACGCTGACGACGGAAATTCGTCGCGATCCGCGCCTGGAAAACCTCTACGTGTTGCTGCATACCTCGCTCAGCGGCGTGTTCAACCACAGCATGGTCGAGCAGGTCGGGGCTGATCGTTTCGTGCCGAAATTCAATTCCGACGAGCTGGCCAGAAACATCATCGAACGCTTGCGCAACAAGGAGTTGGAGCTGACCGAGGCCGCAATGGTCTGATCGGCGGCGGCATCCCCCGCACCCTCGCGGACCGGCCCTGCGCCGGGGCCGTGGTACATGGCTTGCCTGAAGCCCGGCGAACACGACCCGCCGGAGATGCGGCATGTCCACCGGTTTCGACAAGCTCTACGGAATCCACTCGCAGTCGCTGGCCTTGCAGCAGCAGCGCCTGCAGCACGTGGCCGCGAACATCGCGAACGCAGACACGCCCAACTACAAGGCGACGGACATCGACTTCCAGACCGCGCTGGCGCAGGCGGCTGAGGGGAGCGGTGCTCCAACGCTCCAGCGGACGAACAACCGTCACCTGAACATCGCCGGCGTCGCCGAAGCCTCGTCGCCCGCCGTCGCCACGGAGCGGGTCAGCACCCAGCCCAGCCAAGACGGCAATACCGTCGAGCTGCATCGCGAGCAGGCGGCCTTCGCCGACGCCGCGCTGCGTTACCGCGCCAGCCTGCAGTTCGCGCAGGGCCGGATCACCACGCTGATGTCCGCGATCCGCGGCGAGTAGGAGGGATCTCATGTCCGACTTTTCCATCTTCAGGATCGCAGGCTCCGCATTGCAGGCGCAGTCGGTCCGTTTGAACACGGTGGCCAGCAACCTGGCCAACGCCGACACCGTCGCCGGTACGCCGGACGCCGTCTACAAGGCGCGGTTGCCGGTGTTCGAAACCGAACTCGACAACGCCGCCGAACAGGCCGGCGTGCGGGTCAGCGAGATCGTGCAGAGCGCCGAGGCGCCGCAGCGCATCCATCGGCCCGGCCATCCGGATGCCGACGAGAACGGATATGTCTACGCGACCAACGTCAATCCGGTGGAGGAGATGGTCAACATGATCTCCGCCAGCCGCTCCTACCAGACCAGTGCCGAGGTGCTGAACACCGGCAAGGATTTGATCCTCAAGACCCTGGAACTGGGACGCTGACATGAGCACGATTTCCGATAGCGGTTTGACCGGCTTGCTGGGCGGTGCCACCTCCGGGGCGGCGGCCGCCAACAATGCGCAGCAGAACATGCTGAATCAGCAGGATTTCTTCTCGCTGATGATCGCCCAGTTCCAGAACCAGGATCCGTTCAAGCCGATGGAGTCGGGCGAGTTCCTGGGGCAGATCGCCCAGTTCAGCACGGTCGATGGCATCTACGGCCTGAACGAGTCCTTCGGCGATCTGCAGACCCAGCTCACCTCGGACCAGGCCTTGCAGGCCAGCACCCTGATCGATCGCGATGTGCTGGTGCCGACCTCCACGGTGCGTTACCCCGGAACCGGTTCGGTCTCCGGCCACGTCGACGTGCCGCTGGGCGCCGACCGGGTCACCGTCGAGATCGTCGACGGCACCGGCCACACGGTGCGCAGCTACTCGGCCGCCGGCAGCGTGCTGGACGAGACCTTCGAATTCTCCTGGGACGGACTGGACGCCGAAGGCCAGGCCGTGCCCGCCGCCGATTACACCGTCCGAGTCCGGGCGGGTCAGGGCGAGCAGGAGGTCGCGCTGACGCCTGAACTGGCAGGCCGCGTTGATGCCGTTCGCATGGGCGCCAGCGGCCTGCTGCTAGAAGTCGCCGGGTTTGGCGACGTTCCTTTTTCCACGGTTACCCGCATCGCCTGAGGAGGCTGTCTCATGCCGTTCAATATCGCACTCAGTGGAATCAACGCCGCCTCGGCGGATCTGAACACCACCGCTCACAACATCGCCAACGCGAACACCTCCGGCTTCAAGCAGTCGCGCACCGAGTTCGCGGACGTCTACGCGGCGGGCGAGTTTGGCCTGTCGTCGTTGAACCAGGGCTCGGGCGTGCGTGTTGCTGCGGTTTCGCAGCAGTTCACCCAGGGCACGATCAACTTCACCGAGAACCCGCTGGATCTCGCCATCAACGGCGAGGGCTTTTTCACCGTGTCGCAGGGCGGCGCGCTGGGTTACACCCGTGCCGGTGAATTCCAGATCGACCGCGACGGCTATGTCGTGAACGCCTCGGGGCAGAACCTGCAGGTGTTCCCACCGGTCGGTACCGGCGGATTCGCCACCGGTGGGCTGGAATCGCTGCAGCTGTCGTCCACCGAGAACCCGCCGCGGGCCTCCGGCGAGTTGACGGTGAGCGTCAACCTGCCGGCGAATGCCGATGCGCCCGCGGTTTCGCCGCTGGATCCGGCTGACCCGGACAGCTACAACCACACGACGTCGATGACGGTTTACGACTCGCTGGGCGCGGCGCACACGGCCAGCTTCTTCTACACGAAGGATGCGACCGCTAACACCTGGAACGTGCAGGCCTACGTGGATGGCACGGCCGTGGGCTCTCCGCAGCAGCTGGCTTACGACACCAGCGGCCAGCTGGTTTCGCCCGCTGGCGGAGCACTGACCTTGCCGGCGCACCCGGTGAGCACTGGCGCGGCCGACCTGAACCTGACCATCGACGTGGCCGAGACCAGCCAGTACGGCGAGAGCTTTTCGGTCAACAACCTGTCGCAGGACGGTTACACGACCGGTCGCCTGAGCGGGCTGGAGGTCACCGACGAGGGCATCGTCCAGGCCCGCTTCACCAACGGCCAGGCCACGCAGCTGGGTCAGCTGGCGATCGCCAACTTCAACAACGTGCAGGGTTTGCAGTCGCAGGGTGACAACTTCTGGACCGAGACCTATGCCTCCGGTGAGGCGCGGATGGGCGTCGCCGGCAGCTCGGATCTGGGCCTGATCCAGTCCGGGGCGCTGGAAGCCTCCAACGTCGATCTCACCGAGCAGCTCGTCAAGATGATCACCGCGCAGCGCAGCTTCCAGGCCAACGCGCAGACCATCTCGGCGGCCGACACCATCACCCAGACGATCATCAACATCTGATCGCGACGGGACCGGGGGAGGTAAGCCATGGACAAGTCGATCTACACCGCGATGTCGGGTGCCGTGCGCACGCTCACGGCGCAGTCGACGGTGTCCAACAACCTGGCGAACGCCTCGACCGTCGGCTTCCGGGCCGAGCTGGCGATGGCCAAGACGGCGCCGCTGGACGGCGCCGGATTGCCGACGCGGGTGGCGTCCACGTTCGGCGGCGCCGCCTTCGATCCCTCCGCCGGCACGCTGATGACCACGGAGCGCCCGCTGGACGTCGCCGTGCGTGGCAACGGCTGGATCGCCGTGCAGGATGGCAACGGCGAGACGGCCTATACCCGCAACGGCGAGTTGCAGATCGATGCCCTGGGCCAGCTGATGACCAACCGCGGCGAACTGGTGCTGGGCGAAGGCGGGCCGGTTGCGATACCGCCGAATGAAAGCGTGACCATCGGCGATGACGGCACGATTTCCGTCATTCCGCAGGGTCAGGGCGCCGTCGTGCAGGCCACGGTGGACCGCATCCGGGTCGACGCCGTCCAGCCGCAGGACATGCGGCGCGGCGACGATGGCCTGTTCCGTCCGGTCGAGGACGCGGCCGTCGAGCCAGTGGCCGGCGCGTCCCTGTCGGTCGGCACGCTGGAGTCGTCCAACGTCAATCTCGCGCAGTCGCTGGTCGACATGATCGCGCTGTCCCGCCAATTCGAATTGCAGGTCAAGGCCATCCGCAGCGCCGACGATAACGCCCAGGCGGCGGCGGCGGTCATGCGGATCAACGGTTAGGAGTTTCCTTCATGAATTCAGCACTTTGGGTCGCAAAAACCGGACTGGACGCGCAGCAGACGCGCATGTCCGTGGTGTCGAACAACCTCGCCAACGTGAACACCACCGGGTTCAAGAAGGGGCGCGCCAGTTTCGAGGACCTGCTGTTCCAGCACGTCAAGCAGGTCGGTGCGCCGACCTCGCAGCAGACTGACTCGCCGACCGGCCTGTCGCTGGGCACCGGCGTGCGCGTGGGCGCCACGGAAAAGCAGTTCGCCCAGGGCAATCTGCAACAGACCAGCAATCCGCTGGACCTCGCGATCAACGGCCGCGGCTTCTTCCAAGTGCTGCTGCCCGACGGGACGGCGGCCTACACCCGCGACGGCAGCTTCCAGATCAGCGCCACCGGTGACCTGGTGACCTCCAGCGGCTATCCCGTCCAGCCAGGAATCAACATTCCGGATGGCGCGCAGACGCTGACCGTGGGCGCCGACGGCACGGTGTCCGTGCAGTTCGCCAGCGAGGCCCAGACGCAGCAGGTCGGCACCTTGCAGGTCACCGACTTCGTCAACCCGGCCGGATTGCAGCCGCAGGGCAACAACCTGTTCACCGAATCCGGCGCCAGCGGTCCGCCGCAATCCGGCACCGCCAGCCTCAACGGGCTGGGTTCTCTGATCCAGGGCTCGCTGGAGTCCTCCAACGTCAATGTCGTGGAGGAGCTGGTGAACATGATCGAGACCCAGCGCGCCTACGAAATGAACTCCAAGGCGATTTCCACGGTGGACCAGATGCTGTCCTACGTGAACAACAACCTGTGACCGCAATGAAAAGCCTGTCCCTCATCACCGCGCTGCTGGCCCTGGCCGCCCTGAGCGGCTGCGCCAGCACGCCGAATCCCGCCGACGCCGTCCCCGTCGTGCCGCAGATGGCCATGGTGCAGCCCACCGCCGGCGCCATCTATTCGCCGGGTCGCGGACTGGCGCTGTTCAACGACCGACGCGCGACCCAGGTCGGCGATGTGATCACGGTGATCCTCAGCGAGCAGACCAATGCCCAGAAGCAGGCCTCGGCCAGCACGGGCAAGTCCACCGGCATCGATATCGCCGCGCCCAGCCTGTTCGGCGGTGCGGTGACCGCGAACGGGCTGGAGTTTCTGGGGGCCAGTGTCGATGCCGACCGCGACTTCGCCGGCAGCGGCAACGCCAGCCAGAGCAACAGCCTGACCGGCTCGCTGTCCGTCGTCGTCACCGAGCAGCTTCCCAACGGGCTGCTGGTGATCATCGGCGAGAAGCGTGTGCACCTGAATCAGGGTGACGAGATTCTGAAGATCTCCGGGCTGGTTCGTCCCGAGGATATCCAGCCGGACAACACCATTGCCTCGACCCGTGTCGCCAATGCCTCCATTGCCTACAGCGGCAGGGGCGCGCTGGCCGATGCGAATGCCAAGGGCTGGCTGGCCCGCTTCTTCGACAGTGCGTGGTGGCCGCTATGAGCCGGAAATTGATCGGGATGATGTCGGCACTGGCGCTGCTGCTGGCCGCGCCGCTGGCGCAGGCCGAGCGCGTCAAGGATCTGGCGAGCGTCGCTGGCGTGCGTGGCAACCCGCTGGTCGGCTACGGCCTGGTCGTCGGTCTGGACGGCACGGGTGACCAGTCCAGCCAGGCGCCGTTCACGACGCAGACGCTGCGCAACATGCTGACCCAGCTTGGCGTGACCATCCCGCAGAACGTCAATCCGCAGCTCAAGAACGTCGCGGCGGTGGCGATCCATGCGGAGCTGCCGGCCTTCGCCAAACCGGGCCAGAAGCTGGATATCACCGTCTCGTCCATCGGCAATGCCAAGAGCCTGCGCGGCGGCAGCCTGCTGATGGCGCCGCTCAAGGGGGCGGACGGGCAGGTTTACGCCATCGCCCAGGGCAATCTGGTCGTCGGCGGTTTCGGTGCCTCGGGCCTCGATGGTTCGCGCATCTCGGTGAACATTCCCAGCGCCGGCCGGATTCCCGGCGGGGCGATGGTCGAGCGCAGCGTCGCCAACGGTTTCGCGTCAAAGTCCGAGGTGCTGCTGAACCTGCACACGCCGGACTTCACCACCGCGACGCGGCTGGCCGGCGGCGTCAACGATTTGCTGGGCGATCAGACCGCCCGCGCGATGGATGCAGTGACGGTGGCGGTGCGTGCGCCCGCCGATCCGGACATGCGCGTCGCGTTCCTGTCGGTGCTGGAAAACCTGGACGTGGAACCTGGCGATGCGCCGGCCCGCGTCGTGGTCAACAGCCGCACCGGCACGGTCGTCATCGGCAGTCATGTGCGTGTGCATCCGGCCGCGGTCACGCACGGCTCGCTGACGGTAACCATTCGCGAGGACGCCCAGGTGAGCCAGCCGGCCCCCTTCGGCGACGGCAACACCGCCATCGTCGCGGATTCCGGCATCTCCATCGAGGAGGAATCCAACCGCATGTTCCTGTTCGATTCCGGCGCCACGCTGGAGGCGATCGTCGGTGCGGTGAACCGCGTGGGCGCGGCGCCGGGTGATCTGGTCGCGATCCTGGAAGCGTTGAAGACGGCCGGCGCGCTGCGCGCCGAGCTGGTGATCATCTGACGTGCAACTCGAAGCCGCCACCGTGAACCCGCTTGCCGCCACCGCGACCGGTGGCGTCGAGCGTTTGGCGGGGCAGGCGTCCAACGCGCGGGACATCCAGACCCTGCGTGAGGCGGCGCTGCAATTCGAGTCGCTATTCACGCAGATGATGTTGCAGTCCATGCGCGCGACCGAGTTCGGCGACGACCTGACCGGCAACAGTGGCGGGCTGTATCGCGACATGCTGGATCAGGAGGTGGTGAAGAGCATCGGCAAGGCCGGTGGTCTGGGCCTGGCCGACATGATGATCGAGCAGTTCCAGCGCCAGGCCGGTATCGCCTCGCCACGGGCGGCGCTGCCGCTTTACTCGACCGAGGCGGTACGACCGGTGGGCGACAAGGCCCAGGGCTTCGAGTCGCCCGAGGAATTCGTCCAGACCCTGGCCCCGATCGTCGAACGTGCCGCCGGCAGGCTGGGTGTCGATCCGCGCTACGTCATGGCGCAGGCCGCGCTGGAAACCGGCTGGGGACGGTCGATTCCCGCCGATGATGCCGGCGACAGCAGCTTCAACCTGTTCGGCATCAAGGCACGGGGCGACCAGCCCGCCGTGGATGTGATGACCCACGAATACATCGGCGGTCATCGCGTGAACATGGTCGACAGCTTCCGGGCCTACGACTCCTTCGAGCAAAGCGTCGAGGACTACGTCGCCTTTCTGAAGACGCAGCCGCGCTATGCCGAGGCGCTGGATAACGCGCGCGACGGCGAGCGTTACGCCGAGTCGTTGCAGGCGGCCGGCTACGCTACCGATCCGAACTACGCGAGCAAGCTCAAGCGAATCGCCAACGGGCCGATGATGACCTCATGGACCGCCGAATCGCCGCAATCCGGCCTAACCCAGGCCGCCCTCAACCAGGCGCCGCCAGCGGCGGCATCGGGCGTGTGACATGAGTGATCTTTTCAGCATCGGCTCGTCGGCGCTGCTGTCCTACCGCCGGGCGCTGGACACCATCGGCCATAACGTCGCCAACGTGGACACGGCCGGGTATTCGCGCCAGCGCGTGGAACTGGCGACCAGCACGCCGACGACGACCGGTCAGGGCGTGTTCGGCAACGGCGTTTATGCCGCGACGGTCACGCGCAGCGCCAGCGATCTGGTGCAGCAGCGGCTGGTCAGTGGCGCGAGCCAGGTCGGCTACTTCGAGGTCCAGAGCGAGCTGGCGGTGCGGCTGGATTCGCTGCTGTCCGACACCAGCCTGTCCGTGGGCACGGGGCTGGATGATTTCTTCACCGCGGTGGAAGCCGTCGCCGCCGATCCGACCTCGACCGCGGCGCGGCAGTCCCTGCTGTCGGCCGGTGAGGATTTCACCCGCCGGATCGGCACGCTGTCGAACCAGTTCGACACCATCGAGGGTGAGCTGGCCTTCGAGTTCGAATCCGCGGTCGCCTCGGCCAACGGTCTGGCGTCGCAGATCGCCAACCTGAACAAGGAGATCGCGCTGGCGACCGGCCGCTCCGGCGGCAATCCCCCCAACGATCTGCTCGATCAGCGGGACGAACTGGTGCGTTCGCTGGCCGGGGAGCTGGATATTCGCACCGTCGTGTCGGATACCGGCGAGCTGAACGTGTTCTCCCAGTCCGGTCAGGCGCTGGTGCTGGGCATCAACGCCTACGAGTTGTCGGTGGTCGATGATCCGCTAGGCGGCGGCGTGCCGCAGCTCGCGATCGAGACCCAGGGCGGTGCCGTCAACATCAGCAATCAGGTGGGCGGCGGCCGGCTCGGCGGCATTCTCGCCTCGGCCGATGTGCTGGCGACGACCCGCGGGCAGGTCGCCCAGCTCGCGATCGGCGTCACCGAGCAGTTCAACGCCCTGCATGCATCCGGTGTGACGCCGGACGGCCAGCCCGGCGGGCTGGTGTTCACGGCCGCCAGCATCGACGTGCTGGCCCACACGGGCAACAGCGGGTCGGCCGAACTCGCGGTGTCCGTGGCCGATCCCGGCGATCTGCCGGACGGCGATCCGGTGCTGCGATTCGATGGCACGCAATGGTTGCGTGTCGACGGCGGTGAGACGGTCGCGCTCGGCGGCGCCGGCACGACGGATGATCCGCTGGTCATCGACGGTCTCAGCGTCGTGGTCAGCGGCACGCCCGCCGCGAATGACCGCTTCCGACTGGATTTGAGCGGCGCGCTGAGCGACGTCGGGATGGCCTTGTCCGATCCTGATGGCATTGCCGCCGCAGGCGCCGTGGTCGTGGAGGCCGATACCGGCAACACGGGGACCATCGCGCTGGCCGCCGTCGCTGCCGAGCAGGCCGACGACCCGAACTTCGGTGCTGCGGCAAGCATCGTCTTCACCGCGGCGGATCAGGTGTCGATCGACGGCGCCGCACCGGAGGCCTACGACGCCCAGACCGGGATTCTGGTCAACGGAACGCGGCTCACCTTCACCGGCACGCCCGCCGCCGGCGACCGCTTCGACCTGACCCCCACGGGGGCCGGCTCGGCGGACAATCGCGCGGCGCAGGCCTTGTCCGATCTGGCCAGCTCGTCGTGGATGCGCGGTGGTCTGGATCGACCCGCCGACGCGGCCGCGCGGCTGGTCAGCACCGTGGGCAACACCGCCGCCGCGGCGGAAGCCGCCTACGCCGGCGCCCAGTCCATCCAGTCCGCCGATCTGGCCGAGCGTGACGCGATATCCGGCGTCAATCTCGACGAGGAGGCGGCCAATCTGATGCGCTTCGAACAGGCCTACCAGGCGGCGGCGCAGGTGCTGTCTGTCGCATCGGGGCTGTTCGATACCCTGCTGTCCGCGGTGAGGCGTTAAGTCATGAGAATTTCCACCCAGGCCTTCCAGACGCGAACGCTGGAGATGATTCAGCAGAAGACGGCGGAGATCGCGAAAACGCAGCAGCAGATCGCCTCCGGCGAACGGATGACGCGCGCCGGTGATGATCCCGCCGCCGCGGCGCGAGGCGTCGCGCTGGATTCGGCGCTGGAGCAGATCACCCGCTACCAGTCCAACATCGGTCAGGTGCGTGAACGGCTGACTGGCGAGGAGGCCGCGCTGGATGAGGCCACCAACGTGCTGAACACTGTGCGTGAACTGACCATCCAGGGTGGCGGCGCCGCGATTGATGCCTCCACCGCGCGGTCGCTGGCCGAGCAGGTGCGTGCGCAGCTTGCCGATCTCTACGCCATCGCCAATCGTCAGGGCGCCGACGGCAACGCGCTGTTCGGCGGGACTCGCCAGACTGATCAGGCCTTTGTCGCCAGTAGCGACGGGACGACCTATCTCGGCGATGGCCAGTCGCGCTCGGTACGCATCGGACCGAACCAGTCGCTGGCGGATGGTCACACCGGTCGTGAAGTGTTCATGCAGATTCCGTCATCGATGGCGGTGACCGCGGCGACAGGCAATTCCGGTAACGCCTCGATCAGCGACATCGCGGTCGACGCTGCGGCCAGCCCGGCGGCGTTGCCGTGGCGCGTCAGCTTCAGTGCCGGAAACTGGACCGTGACTGACAGCGGTGGCACCACGCTGGGCGACGGTGCCTACACGCCGGGCGAGAGTTTCACCGTCGACGGCGTGACGCTGAGCTTCGACGAAATACCAGCCGATGGCGACAGCTTCACCGTGTCGCCAGCCGGCGAGCAGGACGTCTTCACCACGCTGGATCAGATCGCCACGGCGCTGGAGGGCTTCGACGGTTCCTCGGCCAGCCGCGCCCGGCTCACGACCGCGCTGTACGGCGGTCTGGACAACATCGAGGCCGCGACCGAACACGTGATCGACACCCGGGCGTCCGTCGGCAACCGCCTGCAAACCCTGGACCGGGCCGAGGACGCGCACGAGGGCGTCGCCGTGGAACTGATGAGCACGCTGTCCGACCTGCGCGATGTCGACATCGCCGAGGCCGCCAGCCGGCTGTCGTTGCAGATCACCGCGCTGGAAGCCGCGCAGCAGACGCTGGTGCGGATGCAGGGGCTGAGCCTGTTCAGGCTGCTCTGACGCTGCGCTCATTGGCTCGCCCCGCGAGCTGGCCACCCGAGGTCTGACCCGGCCGGGTGGTTCGAAGCCGGCGTGGAATGACCGGATCTCGCTTTGCGTGCCTTGCCCAGCGATGGGACGGACCTGGTCTTGGTGGCAGGGGCGCTTCAGGGCGCCCCTGCGCCATTCCGCTTGTCGCGCCACCGGCGCCACTGGGTGAGACCTTGCCCGGCTGTTGTTCAAGTCCTCCTTGAAGCCACCGATAACGGGAGGACAAGACCACAATCGGAAGTACGGAGATGACCCTGAACGTCAGCTATGCGCAGACGCGCGAGTCCGCCGCGCCGCACGCGGTGGAGGAGATGCGGGAGCAACTGGGTGCTGACCCGCTCGACGCAGTCATCTTCTACTGCGATCCGGACCTGGATTTGGAGACCCTTGGTCCCGCGCTCAAGGCCGCTTTTGATTGCCCCGTGATCGGATGCACGGCGTCGGGACAGATTGGTCCCAATGGTTTTCAGGCCACCGGAATTCTGGCCGCGGGCCTGCGCGGTGGCGACTTGCGTGTGCAACCGCACCTGATCTCGCCCTTGTCGGATCGAACCGCCTGCGCCTCGTCGGCGGTCGATGCGGTGCAGTCCACGCTCGTACAGTGCGACATGGAGTTCAGCTTTGGCCTGCTGCTGGTCGATGGCCTGTCCCTGCGAGAGGAGCAGCTTGCAGCGTCCCTTTATCAGGCGCTGGGCGATGTGCCACTGATCGGCGGTTCTGCCGGGGATAACCAGCAGTTCAGGCAGACGCATGTCTACTACGACGGTCGTTTCCTTCAGAATGCGGCCGTCCTCGCGCAGTTCGAGTGCGCCAAGCCTTGTGCGTCGTTCAAGTTCCAGCACTTCGTGCCCAGTGATATTGATCTGGTGATCACCGAGGCCGATCCCGAACGACGGCTGATCATCGAGATCGACGGTGAGCCCGCCGCCCGCGCCTATGCCGACGCGATCGGACTCACGCCGGACCAGCTGGATGCCAACGTGTTCTCCACTCATCCGCTGCTCATGACGATCGGCGGTGACCCCTACGTCCGTTCCATCCGGCAGGTCAACGAGGATCTTTCGCTGACCTGTTACTGCGCTGTGGATGAGGGGCGCGTCGTTTCGGTCGGCAATGCCGTGGATGTCATGAAGACGCTGGAAGAGGCCTTCGATGGCGTGCGTGAAACCGTGCCCGATCCCGCCCTGATTCTTGGCTGCGACTGCATTCTGCGGCGTGTGGAGTTCGAGCAGAACGCGATGCTGGAGCCCGTGGGGCAGTTCATGGCCAGCCGGAACGTGTTTGGCTTCTCGACTTACGGGGAGCAGTTCAACGGGTTGCACATCAACCAGACCTTCACCGGCATCGCCATCGGAGCCTGACATGCTGAATCACTCCTATCCCGACTCCGCGGTGGCCGTCCGGCAGGATCTGGACGACG
>NZ_CAXFCL010000008.1:0-6239 GCF_964000955.1 uncultured Abyssibacter sp. | reverse complement strand
GTGGCCGTGCCTTCCGCCATGATCTTCGACCCGCGGGTAATGATCATGTTGGAGAAGCCAGGCGCGGCGATGATCTGCGTGCCGGGCTCGATCTCCACGGTCACGTTGAGCACCGGCGTGGTGCCGTCGCCACTGACCAGGGTGCCTTCGGTCGCGGTCATTTCGCCGTTACCGTTACCCACGGTCACGCGGCCATTCATGTACCAGATCGTGTCGGCGGTCAGCGTGATGTCAGACGTCACGTTGGTCGGCAGCTGGCAGACGTTGTCGCCCTCCGAGGTCTGCTGACGCGAGGTCGCAAAATCCGGACAGATCGAGAACGGGTTATCGGTCACGGGACCGCCGCCACCGCTGCCTTCCACAACAATCGAGGTTTCGTCGCCTTCGGTGCAGCCGTGCAAACCCACAGCGGCTGCGGCGACGGTGCTCACCAGCAATAATTTCGAGAACTTCATAACAACTCCGTCAGTTTCGTTGAGTCACTTGGGGGTCACACGGGGTGACAAGCGTGCACTCGGTTAAAAATTCCAATCGATTCCTGCTTCAAGCGTCACGCCCTGCTTGTACTCCTGGAATACCTGGCCGCCCTGCGTGAACTCGACGGTTTCGTCCAGAAGATTTCCTGCCTTGGCCTTGAAGACCAGGGATTCGGTGATGAAGGCCTTGTAGTTGAGGTCGAGGTCGAACCTCGGCTCCTCCACAACATCCGGCAGATCGCTCAGACCAACGTCCACGATGGTTTCGCCGGACTGGTTGATCAGCATCGTCAACTCATGGCGGATGGCGCCCGCGTAATCGTCGTAGCCAACAGCCAGGTTGAAGGTGTAGTCCGGCTGACCCTGAAGCTTGCGGGTCTGGCCGCCATCCAACTCGATTTCGGACTCGATGAGGCTGGCATTGAGCGCCACGAAGATGGAGCGAGAGCCCCCCTCATTGATATCGAAGTCACGACGACCGTCGAACTCGATACCGTAGATGTCGGCCTCCTCCCCGTTCTGGAATGTGCGGGAGTTACCAGCGGTCCCCGACGCCTGCAGCAGCACGCGCTCGATCGGGTCCTCAATCGTCTTGTAGAAGGCCGCAACACTGAGACTTTCGTCTTCGTCGCCGTACAGCTCCCAGCGCAGATCCAGGTTGGTAACCTCGGAGACCTTCAATGCCGGGTTGCCTCGCACTCGGAAGTTGAACTGGTTGTCGTAGAACGTCGCGTTCGAGGTTTCCTTGAAGTCCGGGCGCGACACCGTGCGGCTGGCGGCAAAGCGCAACTGCTGGCTGTCGCCAATCTCCCAGTTCAGCGCCAGGCTCGGCAGCAGGATGTCCTCATCAATCGACGAGAGAACCGCGGAGCCATCACCCTGAATGGAGAAGGTCTCGGTCGTCTGCTCGTAGGCTTCGTAGCGCACACCCAGGATCACCTGGTAAACGTCCGCAAAACGCTGGGTGAACAAGCCGTAGACACTGTTCAGATCGAGCTCCGCCTCGTAGCTGTCACTGGGCAGCGTACGATCGGCGAACGCCAGACCGGTGCTCTGATCACCCGTGATGTTGTCCAGCGTGATGACGTCACTGACCAGCAGATTCGGTGAGTTCTGGTCGTACTGCGATTCGTTGCCGATGTAGCCGAACGCCTGTGAATCGGAGTCGCGCTCGCGATGAATCAGCTGAATCCCCGATTCGAACGATGCGGCACCCAGACTGTTGTCGAACAGGTATTCCCAGTCGGTGGATGCATCGAGATTGTCGTCCGACAAATCGTCGTAGCGGCGCACCAGTTCCGGCACGATCAGGTCGTAGACGCCATCGCCGCCCTCGAGATCGAAACGCACTTCACGGCGATCGGGCGCGTAGCGGCGGGCGTTGCTGCCGGTGATCTGCCAGCTGGCGACCAGCCCGCTGTTCTGGCCGAGCACATGCTCACCGGAGAACTGCTGCGAGAGGAACTGGCGCTCTTCCCACTCGATGCTGTAGCGGTAGGACTCCGAGCCGGAGTCGCCATCGCGACCCTGCGACACGCGGGTGGCCGCCTCGGTGGAACGGGAAACGACAGACGTGGACTGGAAGCTGCTGTCCCCCACGTTCATCCCCAGCGAGAGCAGCCCGCTGGTGTCGATGGTGTTGGAGGCTTCCTCGAAGGTGAAGTCATCGAAGACGCCACCATCCGTGTTGTAGCTCCGGCTGACGCCCTCCGCTTTCTGATCCCAGTCGTTGCGGTAGTTCGCCGCCGCAAAGAAACCGACCTCATGGCCGCCCACGGTGAACAGGTTGCCGTAGTTCGCTCCAAGCGAGACTTTCGGCGCTGCCGTGGCGGAGCCGAGATCAAGATCGTTCATCAGCTGGACCGCAGCCACCTGGTTCAGTGCCTGGCGCGTCCCGTCGCTGAAGCTGCCTTCACATTCCACGCAGTTCAGCAACGCGGAGATCGCTTCAACCCCACCCGGGACATCACGCGACCCGTCATCGAAGCCGAACGCGTCGTAGTCGCCACTGATTGGATCGAACGCGACTTCGTCACCGGTCAGACCATCGGTGTAGCCCAGGCTGAACGAGAATTTTCCAGCCGCCTCGTCGGGGAACGTACGGGTGTTGATCACCAGGTTCCCGCCCGTGCTTTCACCGGGCATGCTGGCGATGAATGACTTCTTCACGTCCAGCTGCTTGACGATATTGCTGGGGAACAGATCCAGCGGGACCTCACGCTTGGTGGGGTCCGTCGACGGCAGCGTTGCACCGTTGAGCGTCGTGGTGATGTAACGACCACCCAGACCACGGATGAAGACGAAGCGACTGCTCTGCACCGTCACGCTCGGCACCCGGACGACGGAAGCGGCCACGTCAGTGTCACCAAAGCGAGCCAGCTGCTCGATGCCCAGAGTCTCGATCACGTTGACCGAATAGCGTTCGGATTCGCCGAACGCGGAGGGGTTGAACGTGCCGAGAACCACCACTTCTTCGATGTTGGATGATGCGGCGGTGGACCCGTACTGATAGCGCCCCTGCAAGGTGATTCCGCTGACGACACGCACCGACTCGGTTTTGGGCGTGCTCAGTGAGGGGTGGCTGATCTGCAGGTCGTAGACGCCACGCGGCAGTTCCAGGGTGAAGCTGCCATCGTCCTGCGTCTGAACGGTTTCACTCACCTTGGGCACGGAGACCGTCGCGCCCGCCAGCGATTGACCGTCGTTGCGAATTCGGCCGTTCAGCGTTCCCCTGGGAGCCGACGCCCGATCACGGGCCGTTTCGGTCACGAAATAGCTCTCGACGAACTGCTGAGGCTCCTCCCCGCTCTGGAGCGAAACCGTGATGTCGACCAGCTGACCGGCTGCAGAGGTGAAGTTGAACCGGTGCACCTCGACGCCACCCAGCAGAACGGCGACACCGTGCCGCCCGGCATCGAGATCAAACGTCGCGGAACCGCTGGCGTCGAGGATCTTGCTCTGCTCGCCATCGAGAACCACCTCGAGGCCGGTCGCAGCGGAACCGTCTTCGAACGCGTACAGCACCAGCTCGTCCGCGGCGCTCGCGACGCTGACGCCGACCGCAAGCGCTACCGCGAGGATTCCTCTCAGGCTTCGCAGGTTCATCTCAGTTCCTCAAATCGAAAATTTCTGTCGTGCCCAACGTCGTATCGCCTCAACGAACACGACGTTCGCAACCAAAACGCCCCGACTACGCGCAAGCGTCTCGGCCATACGGTCTGTCGCGTGGAATCCCTGACGCCGGCGCAAACCCCGTGGCGCTCCCTGATGCTCCGAAACGGCCTTGCCGCTCGCAGCCGCCCGGCCGCCCTTGTTCCCTGAAGTCGGAGGTCGGGTCGCATGTGTCGACTGACCTCAAATGCTGGGCGCAGAGAGTAAGAGCCGAATTTGACGGTCGTGTGACAGGCGCGAAATGACCCTCGATCCACGCGCATGCGCTCGCCGTGGTGCGCGTTGTCGCCAACGGCGTTGCATCCGGACATCACTCTCGATCGAATGGACGCATCGAATGTGGACTCGCAACCGGATGGACTCGATGCAACTCGTCACGACCTATGTCACCGGCTTTGCGGCCATCACCCTGATGCTGGTGGCCACCTGGCTTCTGCAACTGCGCACCCGGAATGCCGGGCATGTGGACATCACCTGGTCGTTCTCGCTGGGCGTGGCCGCGCTGATCTACGCCGTGTGCTCCGATGGCGACTCCACCATGCGCCTGCTTGCGGGCACGCTCGGATTGGTCTGGTCCGCGCGACTCGGTGGCTACCTTTATTTAAGGAATGTCGGCGCCCCCGAGGACAGCCGCTACACCGCCCTGCGAGAGAAGTGGGGCCAGACCCAGGACCGGAACATGCTGCTGTTCTATCTGTTCCAGGGGCTGATGGCGTGGATACTGAGCCTGCCCTTCCTGATCGTGGCGACGCGCCCCGATGTCGCGCCTGCGCCGCTACTGGTGCTGGGCGTGCTGATCTGGGCCATCTCGGTACTCGGCGAGGCGCTGGCGGACTACCAGCTGATGCGCTTCAAGGCCAACCCGGACAACCGCGGCCAGGTCTGCCGCGACGGCCTCTGGTACTACTCGCGACACCCGAACTACTTTTTCGAATCCCTGCACTGGGTGGCCTATGCACCGCTGGCGCTGGGGAGTTCCTGGTGGTGGCTGACGTTGATCAGTCCGGTGCTGATGGCCTGGCTGCTGCTCAAGGTTTCCGGCGTACCCGGCGTGGAAACACCCGAAGGCAAATCCAAACGGGCCGGTTACGACGAATATGTCAGGACGACAAGCTCGTTCATTCCCTGGCCCCCGAAAAAGGCTTAAGCGATGCCCTCAGCAATCGATCTCTGCGAACGCGGACTGATTCCCGACCGACTGGCCCGTGCCGGCATGCGCCGCCTGATCCAGAAACGCCTGGACAGCGAGGAGGCGACGGACCCCGAAGCTCGCTCGGATACCGTGCGGCGCCTGGTCAGGGAATGGTCGCAGGGCGAAATCGCGGAACAGACCGACGCCGCCAACGCGCAGCACTACGAGGTCCCGGCGGAATTCTTTTTGCGCTCGCTGGGCGAGCGGCTGAAGTACAGCTGCTGCTACTACCCGACCGGGCGTGAAACCCTGGAGCAGGCGGAGGACGCCATGTTGTCGCTCTACGCCGAGCGCGCCCGGTTGCGGGACGGTCAGCGCGTGCTGGACATCGGCTGTGGCTGGGGCTCGCTGACACTGTGGCTGGCCGAACACTATCCGAACATGGAGATCGTGTCGGTCTCCAATTCCAGTGGACAGCGCGAATTCATCGAACAACAGGCCCGGGAACGCGGTCTGAGCAACATTCACGTGATCACTTGCGACATCAACGTGTTCGACCCCGCCGCCCATGGCGAGTCGGCACCGTTCGACCGCGCGCTGTCAGTGGAGATGTTCGAGCACATGCGCAACTACCGCGAACTGATGCGCCGGATCAGCACCTGGCTCAAGCCGGACGGCCTGCTGTTCGTGCACATCTTCGCGCATCCGCATCTGGCCTATCCCTACGAGGACCGCGGCGACTCCGACTGGATGACCCGCTACTTCTTCAGCGGCGGCGTCATGCCCTCCCAGCATTTGCTGATGCACTTCCAGGAGCACATGCGCATTGCCGATCACTGGTGGGTCAACGGCCAGCACTACGAGAAGACCTCGAATCAGTGGCTGGAACGCATGGACGCCGAACGCGACACCATCCTCCCGCTGTTCGAACAGGCCTATGGCACCGCGCGCGAGGGTCGGATCTGGTTCCAGCGCTGGCGCATGTTCTACATGGCGGTGGCGGAGTTCTTCGGCTATCGCAACGGCGGCGAATGGGGAGTCGGTCACTATCTGTTTCAGCCTCGGGTCGCCGTGACCGAGGGCAGCGCCGAGCAGACGCGACAGCCGGACGCCGAGGCCGCCTGATGCGCTGGCTGCCCGCCATCGTGCTCGCGCTAGGCCTCATCGGCCCGGCGGATGCATCCGATACGCGCGAGTTCATCGGCTACGGTTACACGCTCGAGGGCAACGAGTTCCGCTACATCGAATACCACCGGCAGTTGCTGGACGACGGCGGCAACGTCACGGCCTGGACCGTGGACTTCTGGAATGCCGACGGCGACAAGATCGCCGAAAAGCGCTTTGAACCGGGTGCAACACCCAGCATCCCCGCCTACGAGTTCCGGATGCTCACCAACGGCTACCAAGAGGGCATTCGTGGCACCGGCGGACCGGAGATCACTCTATACCGGCAAAAGCCC
>NZ_CAXFCL010000007.1:0-4957 GCF_964000955.1 uncultured Abyssibacter sp. | reverse complement strand
GCGAGGTCAGGTCGTGATTTACAGCGATCAGATGCGCGGGTTGCCGGGATTGGGGCGCGATGACGGCGACTCGGACCTGCGAAAGGTGATCGAGAATCAGGAGTTCACGCCGCATTTTCAGCCGATTTTCGGCGCCGACGGCACTCGGCTCGAAGGCGTGGAGGCCTTGTTGCGCTGGCGTGGCGACGATGGCTGGCATCCGGCGGAGCAGCTGCTCAACACCGCGCGTCGCGACAAGGCGTTGGAAGGCGTCGAGGTGACAATGGTCACGCAGGCCATTCGCCAGTTCGCGCGGTGGTATCGTGAGGGTGTCGCCCCGGGGTTTCTCGCGCTCAACCTGTCCGGCCAGAGCCTGATCCAGAGCACGGTAGCCGAGGCGCTGCGGGGCGCGCTGGAACGCGAGCAGCTGCCCGGCAACCGCCTCTGCATCGAGGTCGAGCCGGATGGCGCCGCCAGCCCCGCGGCAGTCGCGCCTACTTTGAAGATGCTGCGGGAACTCGGCGTCTCCATCACGCTGCAATTGTGGGACGCCGATGTCCCCGTCAGCCAGCTGACCGGCTATGGTGCAGACAGCATCAAGCTGCGTCGCCCGCTCATCCAGGCACTGATGGCCGACCAGGGCGACCCGCAGCGGCGTGCCGCCGAGGCGATACTCGCGATCGCCGGTACGGTGGGCAGCGAGGTGGAACTTTGCGGCGTGGAATCCGAGGATGAGGTGCGCCAGCTCATGGGGCGAGGCTTCACCCGGCTGCAGGGGCACTGGCGACAGGCCGCGATCAATGCGTCGGAGTTTCAGCAATGGCTGAAGGCGGGCGCAGCGTAGAGACCGGTTCCCGACCGTGTGCAAAGAGCCGGAAAACCGGCCGGAGAGCCTGTCTCCGGGCGTTCGCGCACAATGACCGGCCAAGGGGTCACTAGGAGACGGACATGAGCTGGATCGACAGCCTATTCGGACCGGCGGGCCTGATGCCCCACGGCGTGTGTTTCCTGATGCGATCGGACCTGATCGCGCTGCACGTGATCGCGGATGGTCTGATCGCCTTCGCCTATTTCTCGATTCCGGTCACCTTGCTGCACTTTGCGCGGAAGAAGCGGGACGTGCCGTTCAAGCACATCCTGGCGTTGTTCGCGGCGTTCATCCTGCTGTGCGGCATGACGCACATCTTCGGCATCTGGACGATCTGGCGGCCGGTGTATTACTTCGAAGGCGTCGTGAAGGTGCTCACGGCCATCGTGTCGGTACTCACCGCGATCGTGCTGATCCCGCTGGTCCCCCAGGCCTTGTCGATGCGCAGCCATGCGGAGCTGGAGGCCATCAATCGCAAGCTGGAGGACGAGGTACAGCGCCGCGCCGATGCCGAACAGCAGCTGCGCCGAACCGTCACCAAGCTGACGCAGTCGAACGCCGAGCTGGAGCGCTTCGCGTACATCGCCTCCCATGACCTGCAGGCGCCGCTGCGCACGATCGGCTCGTTCACCGGGCTGCTCGGCAAGCGTTACGCCGACACGCTGGACGAAGGCGGGCGGGAGTATCTGGAATTCATTCAGGATGGCGTGACCGACATGCGGGCGCTGATCAGCGACCTGCTGGAGCTGTCACGCGTGAACTCGGCGGAACCCAGGATCGAAACCGTGGACAGCGGCGAGATCGTGGAGCGGGTGGCCGAGCAGCTGCATGCGGATCTGGAGACGTCCGGGGCGGTTCTCGAGTATCAGGACCTGCCCACGGTCCAGGCCGACGCCCGCGCGCTACAGCAGATCTTCCAGAACCTGATCAGCAACGCCCTCAAGTTCCAGCCGAAGGACCAGGCGCCGGAGATTCACGTGCGGGCGGAACGCGCTGGGCAGGCGTGGCGCTTCTCGGTGCAGGACAACGGGATCGGCATGAGTCCGGACAATCGCGAAAAGATCTTCCTGGTCTTCAAGCGACTGCACACGACCGACGAGTTCCCGGGCACGGGCATCGGCCTGTCACTGGTACAGAAGCTCGTGCAGAAACGAGGTGGCGAGATCAGTGTAGACAGCGAACCCGGTCGTGGCAGCCGTTTCAGCTTCGACATTCCGGATGCGCTGCCCGAGGAACCGGAGGCGGCGCCGTCATCCGCGGCGTCGGCGACTCCGGTCCCTGCCTGAGTTGTCGATCGGGGCGTTCCTAAACCGACTTGCCCGCCAGCATCATCCAGGTTTCGACGACCGTGTCCGGATTCAGTGACACGGACTCGATGCCCTGGTCCATGAGCCACTGCGCCAGGTCCGGGTGATCCGACGGCCCCTGGCCGCAGATACCAATGTACTTGCCCTGCTTGCGGCAGGCGCTGATCGCCATCGACAGCATCGCCTTGACCGCGTCGTTGCGCTCGTCGAACAGGTCGGCGATCAGGCCGGAGTCGCGGTCCAGCCCCAGGGTGAGCTGGGTCATGTCGTTGGAGCCGATGGAGAAGCCGTCGAAGTACTCCAGGAACTGGTCGGCCAGCACCGCGTTGGACGGCAGCTCGCACATCATGATCAGCTTCAGGTCGTCCTTGCCGCGTTCCAGGCCGTTGTCCTTGAGCGCCTCGCTGACGCGACGTGCCTCGTCGACGGTGCGGACGAATGGGATCATGACCTGCACGTTGGTCAGGCCCATCTCCTCGCGGACGTAGCGCAGCGCCTTGCACTCCAGTTCCCAGCAGGCGCGAAACTCTTCGGAGACGTAACGGGACGCGCCTCGGAAGCCCAGCATCGGGTTCTCCTCCTCGGGCTCATAGCGCTCGCCGCCGACCAGGTTGGCGTATT
The DNA here is from genome assembly GCF_964000955.1 of uncultured Abyssibacter sp. Taxonomy (NCBI): domain Bacteria; kingdom Pseudomonadati; phylum Pseudomonadota; class Gammaproteobacteria; order Chromatiales; family Oceanococcaceae; genus Abyssibacter; species uncultured Abyssibacter sp. The sequence continues at coordinate 2,182 of NZ_CAXFCL010000007.1, read as the reverse complement.
CGTTGGACTTGAAGTCGCTCATGCGCACGATCACCGGCTCGGGCGCGAACGCGCAGGCGATGGTCGCGACGCCTTCCGCGAGTCGGTGCACGTAGTAGCTGACCGGGTCGGAATAGCCGGCCATCATCTGGCGGATCGTGGCCTGGATGTCCGCCGGCTGATCGTCGAACTCCAGCAGCGCGCGCGGATGCACGCCAATCATGCGGTTGATGATGAATTCCAGGCGCGCCAGACCCACGCCCTTGTGGGGCAGGCCGGCGAAATCGAAGGCCCGGTCGGGGTTGCCGACGTTCATCATGATCTTCAGCGGCGCTTCGGGCATCTTGTCCAGGGCGATCTCGTCCACCGAGAACTCGAGCTGGCCCTCGTAGATCAGGCCCGTGTCGCCCTCGGCGCAGGAGACGGTGACTTCGACGCCGTCCTTGAGCAGGTCGGTGCCGTGGCCGGTGCCGACGACGGCGGGGATGCCCAGCTCGCGCGCGATGATCGCGGCGTGGCAGGTGCGGCCGCCGCGGTTGGTGACGATCGCCGAGGCGCGTTTCATGATCGGCTCCCAGTCGGGGTCGGTCATGTCGGTGACCAGCACGTCACCGGGTTGCACGCGCGCCATCTGCGACAAGTCGTCCAGTACCCGGACCTTGCCGGCGCCGATGCGCGCGCCGATGGCGCGACCGGTGACCAGCACCTTGCTCTTGCCGGCGAGCTTGAAGCGTTCCAGGGTGCTGGCGCTGCTGCGGCTCTGCACCGTTTCGGGGCGGGCCTGCAGGATGAGCAGTTCGCCGGTCTCGCCGTCCTTGCCCCATTCGATGTCCATCGGGCGACCGTAGTGCTTCTCGATGATCACGGCCTGCCGCGCCAGCGCCTCGACATCCTCGGCGCTCAGGCAGAACTGTCCGCGTTCCTCGGCGCTGGTGTCGACGAATTCGGTGGTCTTGCCCACGGTCTTGTCATCCGTGTAGACCATCTTGATCGCCTTGGAGCCCAGGCCGCGGCGCACGATCGCCGGCTTGTTGGCCGTGAGGTTCGGCTTGTAGGCGTAGAACTCGTCGGGGTTCACGGCGCCCTGGACGACGGCTTCGCCCAGTCCCCAGGACGCGGTGACGAAGACCACGTCACGGAACCCGGACTCGGTGTCCATGGTGAACATCACGCCCGAGGCGCCGATGTCCGAGCGCACCATGCGCTGGATGCCGGCGGACAACGCCACCTGCTTGTGATCGAAGCCGTGGTGCACGCGGTAGGAGATTGCCCGGTCGTTGAACAGCGAGGCGAACACGTCCTTGATGGCATGCAGCACCGCGTCGATGCCGCGGATGTTCAGGAAGGTTTCCTGCTGGCCGGCGAAGGACGCGTCGGGCAGATCCTCGGCGGTGGCGGAGGAGCGTACGGCGACGGAGACATCGTGGTCGCCGGACAGGGTCGTGAACGCGGCGCGGATGTCGGCTTCCAGATTGGCGGGGAAGGGGGCTTCGCCGACCCACTCGCGGATCTGCTTGCCGGTCTTCGCCAGCGCCTCGACATCGTCGACATCCAGCGCGTCCAGCGCGGCGTTGATGCGGTCGTCCAGGCCTTCGTGCTTGAGAAACTCGCGATAGGCGTCGGCGGTGGTCGCGAAGCCGTCCGGCACGCTCACGCCGGCGCCGGCGAGGTTGGAAATCATCTCCCCGAGCGAAGCGTTCTTGCCGCCCACCCGCTCGACATCGTTCATGCCGAGATCCTTGAACCAGACGATGGTCGCGTCTTCCACGTGCGTGCCTCTCTTGTTGTCGATGACCGGGCCGAATCCGGGGTGTTCCGACCACAGGGTCGGCTATTCTAGCGTGCTTGGGCTCCGGCGCCTCGTGCTGGGCCGCCAATCATGCTTGACTGATCCCGTCAGCCAGTGGGCCAGTCAGGGAGAAACTTGCGTGTCACAGACCAACCGTCGCGTCTTCTTCGTGTCCGACAGAACGGGCATCACCGCCGAAACCCTGGGCAACAGCCTGCTGACCCAGTTCGATGGTGTCGATTTCCAGTCGCTGACCTTTCCCTTCGTCAACACCGATGACAAGGCGAGTTCGGTGGTTGCCTACATCGACCATGCCGCCCGCGAGGACGGCGTGCGGCCGATCGTGTTCAGCACCACCGTGACGGATGTGGTGCGAGCGAAGCTGCGTGAGGCCAACGCGCTGTTTCTCGACCT
>NZ_CAXFCL010000006.1:0-2493 GCF_964000955.1 uncultured Abyssibacter sp. | reverse complement strand
TCACGTCCTTGTGGAACTCGGCGCGGAAATCCATCGCCAGCCGCGTCACGAACACCACCGCTTCCGGATCATCGGCGTTCACGTGGAACACCGGTGCTTCCAGCATCTTGGCGATGTCGGTGGAATAAAGCGATGTGCGTGCGTGCTCGCGCTGCGCCACCTCGATCGGGTTGTTGGTGGTGAATCCGACCTGGTTGTTGACGATGAAATGCACCGTGCCGCCTGTGGCGTAACCCTTGGCCTGCGAGAGCTGCAGGGTTTCCATGACCACGCCCTGGCCGGCGAAGGCGGCATCGCCGTGCACCAGCACCGGGAGGATGGTGTTGCCGGTCTCGTCGCCGCGGCGATGCTGACGCGACTTCACGGAGCCCTCCACCACCGGGTTGACGATCTCCAGGTGCGACGGGTTGAACGCCAGCACCATGTGCACGCGGCGGCCGTCCACCTCGATGTCGTTGGAGAAGCCCTTGTGGTACTTCACGTCGCCGGAGAACCGCAGATCCTCGGCCGTGATCTTGCCCTCGAACTCGTCGAACAAATCCTTGGGCGACTTGCCCAGAACGTTCACCAGCACGTTGAGTCGGCCGCGGTGAGCCATGCCGATCACGACTTCCTCGACATCGTGCGAGCTGGCGCGACGGATTAGTTCGTCCAGCGCCGGAATCAGGGCATCGCCACCTTCCAGCGAGAACCGCTTCTGGCCGACGTAGCGGGTGTGCATGTAGCGCTCGATACCCTCGGCCGCGGTCAACTGCTTGAGCACTTCCTTCTGCTCGTCGGCGTTCAGCCTGGACTCGTTGATCGTCCCCTCGAGCCGGCGCTGAATCCAGCGCTTCTGCTGCGTCTCGGTGATGTACATGTACTCGGCGCCGATGGAGCCGGTGTACACGGTCTTGACGACATCGATGATCTCGCGAAGCTTCAGGCGATCCGATGTCGCCAGCGAGCCGGTGTCGAACACCGACTCCATGTCCGAGCTGCCGAGGCCGTGGAATGCCGGATCGAGATCGGGCACCGTTGGCGGGTTGGCCAGACCCAGCGGATCCAGCTGTGCGGCCTGATGACCGCGAACGCGGTAGTAGTTGATCAGGCGCAGCACCGACGACTGCTTGGATGCCGCCTGGGCCGACAGACTGCTGCCCTTGCCGGCGCTGACCACCGGCTTGGCGCGAGCCAGTTCGGCGAAGGATCGCTGGATGGGGCTGTGCGCGACATCATGTCGCTGCCCGGCCGCGCCCATGTTCTTGAAGTAGTCGCGCCAACTGGCCTCGACTGAATCCGGATCGGCGAGGTATTGCTCGTACATCGCCTCGACCCAGGCACCGTTCCCCCCGGAGATCGGGGACGTTTCAAGAAAATGCCGCAGTTTTTCGCCGGTCATTTCGGCCTCTGCCGGATATGAATCGGCGAAGTATACGAGCGCTTCTGCCGAGAACCCACCCGACCAAAGTCGGGTTCAGCCCTCCAACTTGTCCGTGCCGGAAGCCCCGGCCTCAACTCCCTGAATCTCAACAAAAATTCGAATGGCAGCAAGCAGTTGCGTGAGAACCGGCAATGCGCCTCATGCCGTTGATTCGGCGGACTGCGAACGCGATCTGCGCAAATGAAACAGCCCCGGCGCTGCGGGGCTGTTCGTCAGGTTCGCCAGAGGCGGCCGAATTACTTCTTTTCGCGGGGCCAGGACGCGGTGAGTTCGGTCAGATACTCCCGGAATTCCTCGGCCAGATCCGGGTGCTTGAGACCCAGTTCCACGTTGGCCTGCAGATAGCCCAGCTTGCTGCCGCAGTCGTAGCGCTTGCCTTCGAACTCGTAGGCCAGCACGGTCTGCTCCTGGATCATCGCGCTGATGGCATCGGTGAGCTGAATCTCGCCGCCGGCGCCGGGCTCGGTGGATTCGAGCAGCTTGAAGATGCGCGGGGTCAGGATGTAGCGGCCGACCACGGCAAGATTCGACGGTGCGTTTTCGGGGTCCGGCTTTTCGACAATGCCGCGGATCTCGCCCAGGCCGGGACCGACCGGTTCCACCTCGACGATGCCGTACTTGTGCACTTCGTCCTTGGGGACACGCTGCACGGCGATGACCGACGTGCCGTATTCCTGGTAGACGCGCTGCATCTGCGCCAGCGCCGGCCGCAGCTTTCCGTCGATCAGGTCGTCCGCCAGGATCACGGCGAAGTCCTCGTCACCCACCGCCGTCCAGGCACAGGAGATGGCATGACCGAGACCGCGGGCCTCCGGCTGGCGGATGTACACGCAGGTGATTCCCGGCGGCAGGATGTCGCGCACTTCCTGAAGCAGCGCGGTCTTGCCCTTTTCCTCCAGCTGCTTTTCCAGCTCGTAGGACTTGTCGAAGTGGTCGAGAATCGAGTTCTTGTTGTTGCTGGTGATGAACACCAGTTCCTCGGCGCCGGCCGACACGGCTTCTTTCACCGCGTACTGGATCAGCGGCTTGTCGACGATTGGCAGCATTTCCTTGGGCATGGCCTTGGTAGC
>NZ_CAXFCL010000005.1:0-16698 GCF_964000955.1 uncultured Abyssibacter sp. | reverse complement strand
GCATGCCGCCAAATCTCAGCTCGCCATACAATTCGGCGAGCGGTTCATTTTGACCGAGTAATCCACCACCGGCTCACACACAGAATTCAGGACACTCCCTATTGGTCAGTTGATTATGCTCATCCGATGTTCCTGGATGCCCGAATGCCGCGTTCCTACATGCCCGTGCCTCTGTTCCTGAATGCCCGAGCCTGATCGTTCCTGGATGCCCGTGGTCACCAACAGGTTACGCACAGCAATAGATTGGAGCCCGGCCGTACAAACAGTCCCCCCGCTATCGGGCATTCAGGAACGCAGTGACTTCAACGCATCTTTCGCACGTAGCTGCCTCCCTGAATCGTCGTTCCTGTAGGCGACGAACAGGCTCCCGTTCAGGCTCAACAACCAATCCCTCCATGGGTCTGTTTGGCTGCTGATGCGATTCTCTTGGGCCACATCAATGATCTTGCGCACCTCGAACTTGAAACGACGCGGAGAGTTCAGTGACCCACTCTTGTGCCTCAGCTTTTCGAGATCGATTTTGAACACGACTTGGTAAGAACCAAGATGCTTCCTCACCAGTTCGTACAGGCGCTTAGAAAGCCCATTGAGCGCGAAGTAGTCCTCGTCAACGGTCAGGACCTCATTGGCCTCGACTGCACGAAAGTACCAGTCACTGACGCGGATCCGCAGGCGTGGCGAGCCGAAGCGGTCACGAGTAGTCATTGACCAGCTGTCGATCAATCCAAATCCCTGTTCCTGCCGCACACCCCCAGTCTTGATACGGGTTTCTATCGTTGCCCCTCGGAGCCGGGTGAGTGCAACCGTGAGGCGCCTGTAGTCGGCACCGCCGATGGATCGACCGATGGAACGGAGCATGTCATATGCGCTGACCTGAATCGTCGGCGCCACTTTGAGACCTGAGTTGAATCCGGCCCGAATTTGGCTGGCCAGGTATACGAGGATGTCCTTGTCGTCCATCGTCGGGCACCCTGCTGACGAAGGAATGACTTTGATCTCGCAGTCTTTACCTAGTGCATAGGTGCGAATCGACTTGGTCGGTTTCAGTGCAAAGATTGGGTGTTCCAAACTTGCCATATCCACCTTGATGCTGACCTGAGTCAGGACCGCCACAAACAGATCGAGCTGCTTGGCTGGCTCATCGCCGATGACCGCCATTGCGGCAAACGACCACTTACCGCCCTGTCGCGCTCGTGATTATTTCGCCGAGCAAGTCACGCCGAAAATACACACGTCGGCCAAGCTTCACTCGTGCCCCGCGAAGTTGGGCGGAGAAATCAGTATTTCGCTTCAAGACTTGTCGGATACCCGTCGGCGTGCGGTGTAAAAGCTCGGCGAGGCCTTCCACAGTCAGCAGGAGCGGACCGTCAAGCACTTCGCCAGATTCTCTCTGAACCTGGACGGAATTGCTGTCTCGCGCACTTTCCGACATGGCTATCTCCAATGGTCGCTAGCAATCTCTATTGGTGTTGAGACAACTCCAACAGCCGTGACGGTACGCGGGTGTTTGTGTAGAGTCAACATCTATGAAAATTCGTCAGTATGTCGAGAGATCGATTGAGAAGGCTGGCGGCGTGCGGGCTCTTTCACGAACACTGGAGTGGGACCCGGCGTCAATCGTCAAAGCGCGCGACGATGCGAAGCTGAGTCCATATCGTGCGGCGCGACTAGCAGCCTATCTGGAAGAAGATGTGATGCAGGCCGTCTGCGCCGCCCTGATGGACACGAGCAAGAGCAACGCTGAAGCGAGATACTGGAAAGAGTTCCCTTCGGCGTTGGCTACAGGGGTTGCGAACGTCGTCCAAAAGGCTGTTCTAGAATTGGAGTTGAGGCTTTCAGAGATGGAAAACAGCCCCACCTCGGAGGAAAAGTCGTTGATGGTCGCTGAGTTGATGAAGCAGGCGCTGAACGAGGCGTGGTCGGACACAGATTCCGGGGCCCCAACGGGGACTCCCGTTAGGCTAGTTCTATGAGCGCTTCCAGCCTGCTGGATCGCATCCTGTCGCCGGGAGTGTCCTGAATTCTGTGTGTGAGCCGGTGGTGGATTACTCGGTCAAAATGAACCGCTCGCCGAATTGTATGGCGAGCTGAGATTTGGCGGCATGCCATTCCTTCGGCGGCCGTTTCCACTTCGCCTCGATCTGTCGCAACGAAAGGTAGATCAGCTTGATGGCCGCCTCGTCGTTCGGGAAATGGCCCTTGTTTCGGATCGTCTTTCGCACCTGACTGTGCAGGCTTTCGATGGCGTTGGTGGTGTAGATGATCTTCCGGACCTCGGCGGAGAAGGCGAAGAACGGAATGACCTGCTCCCACTTGCGGCGCCAGCTGGCCACGACCGGCGGGTATTTCTGCCCCCACGGTCCCTGCTCGAACTCTTCGAGGGCGGCGGCTGCTGCATCGGCGCTGACGGCCCCGTAGATTGGCCTGAGCGCCTTGGCGATCGCCTTGCGCTCCTTCCAAGAGGCGAACTGCATCGAGTAGCGAATCAGGTGAACGATGCAGGTCTGGACCACGGTGTCGGGGAACACGGCGGTGATGGCTTCCGGGAAGCCCTTCAGGCCATCGACCACGGCGATCAGGATGTCGGCCACGCCACGGCCCTTGAGCTCGGTCATGACCCGCATCCAGAACTTGGCGCCCTCGGTCTGTTCGATCCACAGCCCCAGAATCTCCTTGGCACCGTGGCTGGTGATGCCGATGGCGAGGTACACGGCCTTGTTGTGGACCATGCCCTCGTCGCGGATCTTCACCCTCAGGGCGTCGAAGTAGACGATTGCGTAGACCGTCTCCAGGGGCCGGTTCTGCCACGCCAGGGCGTCGGCCATAACCGACTCAGTGACCGCCGATACCAGGTTGGCCGAAACGTCGATGCCGTAGATCTCCTGGATGTGCGCCCGAATGTCCCGGGTGCTCATGCCGCGGGCATACAGGGCGATGATCTTGTCATCGAAGCCCGGAAAACGCCGCGCGTACTTCGGGATCAGCGTCGGGTCGAACTGCCCGTGCCGGTCGCGCGGAATGTCGAGAACGACGCGCTCGCCATCCATTGTGACCGTCTTGGACGACCGGCCGTTGCGATGGTTGCCGGCCTCCTGCTGGTCCGGCTCATCGAGATGCGCCTCCATCTCGCCTTCGAGCATGCGCTGCGCCAATCGCTTCTTGAGCTCTCCGATCAGGCCATCGTTGCCCAACAGGTGGGCGCCGTGCTCGCGCCCCTCCAGCAACTGGTCGATCAGTTCATCGGAAAACGGTGAATCGGACTTCCTGCGTCTTGCCATGTCTCCCTCCTCGGGATGTGATCATGGCTCAACACACAAAATTCGTTACACCCTCCTGTCGCCAGGAACCAGCCACTGGATTGACCGAGTATGTCGGGAGCGTGACGAAGCGAGAGTAGCATTCGACACGCTCCAATTTCGGGTTCGAACCGCCGCGGCACCGCTCTACACAGCCAAATCTGGCGTTGTATTCACCACCCTCGGGTTTGCGCTTGGAACTTATGCCGACGAGCTGATCCTTGGACTGATTTTCTTCATCGCAGGCATCGCGCTGATGGTGTCAGCGGTCGGGCGGACCAATGCCAGGATGCAACATGCTGCACCTGCGATAGGTACAATTGAGGTACAGACGCAAGAACCCGCGATAAGCGCTAACGACCCCTAACGTACTGATACGCATGACCAACAGCGTTTCGTCGCGTACCGCAACGAACCTTTGCGGATTCGGGCGGCACCTCGCGAAGCCCTAACTCATAATCCGTTGGTTCCAGGTTCAAGTCCTGGTGGGCCCACCACTTCTCCAACGATCGCACCACAGATTCCACCCCAGCGAAGGGGAAACGGCGATCTGTCACAGGCCCTTGCAACTTGCTAGCCTTTCGGGTCTGAGCGAAAGGGGGCAAGCCCGGGTGACAACCACGCCGGAAGCATTGGCACGCGAGCGCATCGATACGCTGCTGACCGCGGCTGGCTGGACGATCCAGCATCCCGATCAGTTCAACCGCAACGCGGCGCTGGGCGTGGCCGTTCGCGAATTCCAGCTCCCCAACGGGGCCGCGGATTACCTCCTGTTTGTCGACGGCAAGGCCTGCGGCCTGATCGAAGCCAAGAAGGCAGGAGTCACACTCACCGGAGTCGCCGAGCAGGCGGCGAAGTACCGTGTGCTGCCGGAGTTCCTGGCGCAGTGGCCTCAGGGGCAACGCTTTGTCTATCTGACCACCGGTGCCGAAACCCTGTTCTGCGACCATGCCGATCCGGAACCACGCTCGCGGCGGGTGTTCGCATTCCACAAGCCGGAGACGCTGCTTGGTTGGCTCAAGGACGACTCGACCCTGCGCCAGCGCCTCACGCACATGCCGCCGCTGCAAACTGCCGGCCTGCGCGATTGTCAGGTCGACGCGATCACCGGCCTGGAGACATCCCTCGCGAAGGACAAACCGCGGTCGCTCATCCAGATGGCGACCGGTGCCGGCAAGACCTTCACCGCCTGCACCTTCAGCTGGCGGCTGCTCAAGCATGCCCGCGCCCGTCGCATCCTGTTCCTGGTGGATCGCAACAACCTGGGCGACCAGACGCTCAAGGAGTACCAGAACTTCGACCCGCCCAGCAGCGCACACAAGTTCACCCAGACCTATATCACCCAGCACCTGTCCAGCAATCGGCTGGACCCGGATGCCCAGGTGGTCATCACCACCATCCAGCGCCTCTACGCCATGCTGCGCGGCAAGGAGCTGGACGAGAACGCCGAACAGCGGTCCGCCTTCGAGACCTGGACCGGCGACGAACCCGACGGCCCGGCACCCGTACCCTACAACCCCGTCATACCCATCGAGCATTTCGACTTCATCGTCACGGACGAATGCCACCGCTCGATCTACGGCCTCTGGCGGCAGGTGCTCGAATACTTCGACGCCCATCTGATCGGCCTCACCGCCACGCCCAGCAAGCACACCCTGGCCTTCTTCAACCAGAATCTGGTGGCGGAATACCCCTACGAGCAATCCGTCATTGACGGCGTCAACGTCGGCTATGAGGTCTACCGAATCAAGACGCAGGTCAGCGAGCAGGGCGGTGTCGTCAACGCCGACTACGCCGTCCCCCTGCGTGACAAGCGGACCCGTGCCCTGCGCTACGCCCAGCTGGATGACGACTTGCCGTACGCCGCCACCGAACTGGACCGCGCCGTCACGGTACCGGCGCAGATTCGCGCCGTGCTTCAGTGTTACCGGGACCGCATGTTCACCGAGCTGTTTCCCGGCCGCAGCGGCCAGTGGGTGCCCAAGACCCTGATCTTCGCCAAGGACGACAACCATGCCGAGGAGATCACCCACATCGTGCGCGAGGTGTTCGATGCCGGCGACGACTTCGCCAAGAAGATCACCTACCAGACCAGCGAAAAGCCCAAGGAACTGATCCGCGCGTTCCGCGTCGACCCGTTCCCGCGCATCGCGATCACCGTGGACATGATCGCCACCGGCACGGACATCAAGCCGGTCGAGTGCGTCATCTTCATGCGGGACGTGAAATCCGAGGGCTACTACGAGCAGATGAAGGGCCGCGGCGTACGCACCATCAACGATGCCGACCTCGCCCAGGTCACCCCGGATGCCAGGACCAAGACCCGCTTCGTGCTCATCGACGCCGTCGGCGTCACCGAAGGCAGGAAATCCGTCAGCCAGCCGCTGGAGCGCAAGCGCGGCGTGACCTTCGAGAAGCTGCTGGAGCAGATCGCCCAGGGCCGGCGCGACGACGATGCGCTCTCCAGCCTCGCCGGTCGACTGGCCGCGCTGGACCACCAGATCGAGGACGACGACCGCGCCCGCGTCACGCAGTCAGCGGGCGGCCTGACCCTCAAGCAGCTCGCCCGGCAGGTCTTCGATGCCGTCGACCCGGACATGATCCAGGCCAGCGCCATCGACGATCACGGTCCGGAGCCGACGGACGAGCAAATCACCAAGGTCACCGACACGCTGAAGGACACCGCCTGTCAGCCCCTGGACAACCCGGACCTGCGCAAGCTGCTGGTCGCGATCAAGAAGAAGTCCGAAATCGTCATTGACGACCAGACCACGGACGCACTGATCTCCGGCACCTACGACAAGGCGGAGGCCGAGAAGCGAGTCGACAGCTTCAAGTCGTTCATCGAACAGAACCGGGACGAGTTGCTCGCCCTGCAGATTCTCTACAATCAGCCCTACGGCACCCGCCGGCTCAGCTACGCCGCCGTGCGGGAACTGGCGCAGGCACTGGGCGACCCGCCCTGGCACCTGACCACGGCGACCGTCTGGCAGGCCTACGCGCGGCTCAATGCCGCCGTGGTGCGCGGCGCGCCCACCGACAAGCTGCTCACCGACATCATCGCGCTGGTGCGCTTCGCCACCGGCCAGACCGACGTGCTGGAGCCCTATGCCGTGCAGGTGGAACAGAAGTTCAACCTGTGGATGGGCCGGCAGAAGAAGGCCGGCCGCGCATTCACCGCCGAGCAGGACCAATGGCTGCGCGCCATCAAGGACTACCTGATCGCCAACCTCGAAATTGAAGCCAGAGACCTGATGCAAGACCAACCGTTTGCCGCCATGGGCGGCGTGCTGCACGCAAGAGAGCTATTCGGCGAACAGTTGAATGCGCTGCTGGATGAATTGAGTGGGGCGTTGGCGGCGTGAGCGCGTACCCAATACGGCCGCTTGACAAGGTTGCAACTCTAATCGCCGGCACAGGATTCCCGAAGCGGTTTCAGGGTCAAGTAGACGGCGAATTGCCATTCTTCAAAGTCTCGGACATCAGCCGCTGTGTCCGGAGCGGGGGCCGCGTCCTGCACGAAGCACCGAACTGGATTACAGAAGCAGTTGCAGAAGAACTCAAGGCAAAGCGCCTTCCAAAGGGTTGCATCGTTTTTGCTCGAATTGGTGAGGCGCTAAAACTCAATCGGCGGGCCGTTCTCGGTACTGACGCCATCGTCGATAACAATGTGCTGGGCGTTAAGGCTGGGCCAGATGTATCAGATGACTACTTGTACTATTTTTTCCAAACCGTTCGGCTGGAGAATTTGTCTAGGGCGACAACGGTCCCAGCGGTAAGAAGCTCTGATGTATCCCAAATCCACATACCTGTTCCAAACAGGTCCACTCAGACTGAGATAGTCAACAAAATCGACCAACTCTTCAGCCGCATCGACGAAGGCGAGCGCGCGCTGCGCAAGGTCGAAACGCTGGTGGAGCGTTACCGCCAGTCCGTGCTCAAGGCCGCCGTCACCGGCGAACTCACCCGCGACTGGCGCACCGCCAACCGCGAACGCCTGCAAGCCGAGGGCGGCACCGGCCAGGCCCTGCTGGACCGCATCCTCACCGACCGCCGCCAGGCCTGGGAAACCGCCGAGCTGAAGAAGCTCAAGGCCAAGGGAAAAACACCCGCGAACGACGCGTGGAAGTCCAAGTACAAGGAACCCGTTACGCCTGACACGGACGGGCTGCCCGAATTGCCGGAGGGGTGGGTTTGGGCCACCATCGATCAGCTTCAAACAGAGTTTCGCAATGGCCTCTCTCGGAAGCCAGTCAATGCTCCACCGGGCAATCCAATACTTCGCATCTCCGCGGTTCGTGAGCTCGCGGTTGACGAGAGAGACATTAGGTATTACGTCCCCAAAGAAGACGAGGACGTCTCGTCTAGCTGCGTCGAACCCGGCGACTTTCTGTTTACCCGATATAACGGAAATCCATCATTTGTCGGTGTGGCAGGGCTCTTTCGCGGACCCCAACCCGTGCTTCACCCCGACAAATTGATTCGTTTTTCGCCTGTTCGAGTAGATGGGCTGGTCCCGCAGTTTGTGGAAGTCGCACTGAATTCAGGTCAAACACGCAACCATATCTCGTCGCGCGTTAAGACAAGCGCCGGACAGCACGGCATAGCTGGCGGGGATATCAAAGTCGCGCCGGTTCCGATACCGCCGGTGGGCGAACAGAATGTGATCGCGGCTCGAGTCGAGTCGATGCTCTCGCAAGTTCTGCACCTCACCACGGACCTTAGTGCAGCAGATCGAAAAGCAAATTCGCTTAGGCAGGCGGTACTTTCCACCGCATTTTCTGGCCAGTTGATTAAGCAGGACACATGATCCAAGAAGCCCCAGTCTTCAAAATCTGGAGCTACGCTTCCGTCCTAAAGGGTGTGGGCGTTCACAAAGGTGCCGAAATCGAGCCTATTACCGGCCATCGCTCCCACCGACGCACGCCACTGCTCGACCAAATCGCATGAAGTTCGAATCCTTCAGCGCCGGCGCGTGGGCGAGCCGCTACCAGTACAAGAGCTTCGAACCGACACCGGTCAACCACGACTGGACCTGGGAAGACCCGACGATTCATGTGCTGCTGGAGGACGCCACCCGTGCCCTGGGCGAGCTCAACGCGTTCTCGCTGATCGTGCCCGATATCGACCGTTTCATTCGCATGCATGTGGTCAAGGAGGCGCAGAAGTCCAGCCGCATCGAGGGCACGCAGACGGGGATCGACGAGGCGGTGCTGTCCGAGGTGCATGTGCGTCCGGAGCGGCGGGACGACTGGCGCGAGGTGCACAACTACATCGATGCCATGAGCCTGGCCATCGAGCGGCTGGCGACCCTGCCGCTGTCCAACCGCCTGCTGTGCGAGACCCACGCGGTGCTGATGCGCGGCGTGCGCGGGGAACACAAGCGCCCCGGCGAGTTCCGGATCAGCCAGAACTGGATCGGTGGCTCCAGCCTGACCGATGCGGCCTTCATTCCGCCGCATCACGAAGGCGTGCCCGAGCTGATGGCCGATCTGGAACAGTTGTGGCACAACGAGGCCTTGCAGGTGCCGCATTTGATCCGCGCGGCGATCAGCCACTACCAGTTCGAGACCATCCACCCGTTTCTGGACGGCAACGGCCGGATCGGCCGCCTGCTGATCCCGCTGTACCTGATCAGCCACGGCGTGCTGGCTAAGCCGTCGCTGTATCTGTCCGACTTCTTCGAACGCAACCGGGCCAGCTACTACGATGCACTGATGCGCGTGCGGCAGTCCGATGACCTGCTGCACTGGGTGCGCTTCTTTCTGCGCGGCGTGCTGGAAACGGCGGAAAACGGCCGTCAGCTGTTCCAGCAGATTCTGACGCTGCGTACAGAAGCGGAGCAGCGGGTGATGGCGATCGGACGGCGGTCGGCCAACGCGAGAAAGCTGCTGGAGCACCTGTACCGGCAGCCTGTCGTAGCGGCGGCGGACGTGACCGAAACCTTAAGTGTGTCCAATCCGACGGCACAGACACTGCTGCGCGCCTTGGAGGAATGCGGCCTGCTGGTCGAACAAACCGGCCAGCAGCGGGATCGGCTGTTCCGGTTCGAGGCTTACTTAAGCCTGTTCACTAAGTAAACTTAACTCATTAAATTTAAATAACGGTCGACGTTATGTAAGCCAGGTTGGCTCACATCCGACCGGTCGAAACGCCGAACACATGGATTCAACCCGATGATTCAAGCCATTGCGGTCCGACCAGGGCCGATCAGAACAGCGTGTCAGATCGAAGGGAACCGCGAATGACCCACGAGGCACTCGTCGCCAAGGTCTGGAACTACGCCACCGTCCTCAAGGGCGTGGGCGTGCACTACAGCGCCTACATCGAGCAGATCACCTATCTGCTGTTCCTGAAGATGGACGCCGAGCGCAGCGCACTGCTGGGCGAGCCGTCGATCATCCCCGCGCAATGGCGCTGGGAGCATCTGGCCGGCAAGTCCGGCGATGCGCTGGAGTTGCACTACCGCCGCACCCTGGAGGCGCTGGCCAGGGAAGACGGGCTGATCGGGACGATCTACAAGGGCGCGCAGAACAAGCTCAGCAATCCGTCCAGCCTCAAGCGCGTGGTCTCGCTGATCGATGGCGAGACCTGGATCGGCATCAATGTGGACGTGAAGGGCGAGATCTACGAAGGCTTGCTGGAACGCAACGCCGCGGAGGTGAAATCCGGCGCCGGCCAGTACTTCACACCGCGACCACTGATCGAGGCCATCACCCACGTGCTGCGCCCGCAGATCGGCGAGACCGTGCATGACCCGGCCTGCGGTACGGGCGGGTTCCTGCTCGCTGCATATGACGCGATGAAGGACCAGACCCGGGACAAGGCTGCCCAGCACAAGCTGCGCACCCGGTTGCTCTCGGGCACGGACATCGTGGACGAGGTGGTGCGGCTATGCGGCATGAACCTGTATCTGCACGGCATCGGCAACGGCGAAAGCCCGATCAAGGCGGCCGATGCGCTCGCATTCGACCCGGGCGATCGCTACGACGTGGTGCTCACCAACCCGCCCTTCGGCAAGAAGAGCAGTTACAAGGTCATCGGCGAGGATGGCCAGATGGACACCGAACGCGAGGACTACGAGCGGGAGGACTTCAAGTACACCACCGGCAACAAGCAGCTGAATTTTCTGCAGCACATCATGACCATCCTGCAGATGGGCGGACGGGCCGGGGTAGTGCTACCGGACAATGTGCTGTTCGAGGCCGGCAGCGCGGGCGAAGGCATCCGCCGGCGACTGCTCACGCAGTTCAACTTTCACACCTGCCTGCGCCTGCCTACGGGCATCTTCTACGCCCAGGGCGTGAAGGCGAACGTACTGTTCTTCGACAAGCACGCGCCACGCTCCGGCGGCCAACCCAACACCCGCGCGCTGTGGATCTACGACCTGCGCACCAACCAGCACTTCACGCTCAAGAAAAACCCGCTACGCGCCGCAGACCTCGAAGACTTCGTCGCCTGCTACTGCCCGGATGACCGCAGCCAGCGACAGGAAACCGAACGCTTCAAGTGCTTCCACGTGGATGAACTGCTCGCCCGCGACAAGACCAATCTCGACATCTTCTGGCTGCGTGACAACAGTCTGGAAGACGTCGACAACCTGCCGCCCCCCGACGTGATCGCCGAGGAAATCGTCGATAACCTGCAAGCGGCTCTGGAAGCGTTTCAGGCCGTGCAGGACAAGCTTCAACTACCGCAACAGCGGTCGGAGTGTCTTGATGCGTAAGTACAACCGCGTCATGGCGGGACGAGGCGGCATGTACGCCAACGATTGTGTTGCCGGTGGCTATATCGGCGTGGGGTTTCTCAGGGATCACGATCTGACCGGCCAGCTTCCCGATGCGTGGCGTGAGTTCAACGCAGCCTTTACACCGGTTTACCGGGCCGAGAACGCCGGCAAGTCGAAAGTCGCCGCGGGCTTGGCCTGCGGTGCGGTCTGGACCGTCTGCAAAGGGCTGCAGACCGGCGATATCGTCATCACTCCAAACGGTGAAGGCCGGTACCACGCCGGTGAGATACGGGGAGATTATCAATACGAGCCAGATCAGCCGCTGGCCCATCAACGGCCGGTTCACTGGTACGGAGAGTTGTTTGATCGCTCGGATATGAGCGAGGCGCTTCAACGCTCGACGGGGAGCATCGGAACGGTCTGCGACATCACGAAGCATGCAAGTGAACTGGATCAGCTCATCCACGGCGACCCGGCACCGACGCTGGTCTCATCGGACCCTGAAGTGGAGAACGTCAGCGCATTCGCGCTGGAGAAACACCTTCAGGATTTTCTGGTTTCGAACTGGTCTTCAACGGCGTTGGGAAAAACCCACGACATCTACACCGACGATGGCGAAATCGTCGGCAAGGAATACCCGACAGACACCGGCGCCATCGACATTCTCGCCATCAGCAAGGACGGGAAGGAATTGCTGGTCGTCGAGCTGAAAAAGGGCAGAGCGAGTGACGTCGTGGTTGGGCAAATTCAGCGATACATGGGGTTTGTCATGGATGAACTCTGCGAGCCGGGACAAGCCGTTGCCGGAGTGATCATCGCACTGGATGATGACCTCCGAATCAGGCGTGCGCTCCGAGTGACCGAGCGAATCAAGTTTTGTCGATACCGGGTGAGCTTCTCCATTGAAAACTGGGACTAATCGGAAACTAAGCGCTCGCAGCAAGGCACGGAACCGCCGCTCGGTGACGCCGTGCGAACTCTCGGTTATGTTCCCGGCGTCACCTGTCCGGGAATCCGCATGACCACGTCCGCCAACGATGTTCTCTTCCGCCCATTCCGCATCGGTTCCCTGGAACTGAAGAACCGGATCGTCATGGCGCCGATGACTCGAACCTTTGCTCCCGAGGGCATTCCGGGCGAGGCCAACGCCGCCTACTACCGCCGGCGCGCCGAGGGTGACGTGGGGCTGATCCTGTCCGAGGGCACGGTGGTGAACCGACCGGCCTCGCGCAACGAGCCGAATGTTCCGATGTTTCACGGTGAGGCCGCGCTGGCGGGCTGGAAGCAGGTCATCGACGCCGTGCATGACGCCGGCGGCAAGATGGGCCCGCAGATCTGGCACACGGGTTCGACCCGCGGCCGCAGCGGCTGGGAGCCGGAGGCGCCGGTGGAAAGCCCGTCCGCGCTGGTCGCGCCGGGCAAGCCGCGCGGCGTGGCGATGACCGAGGAGGACATCGCCGACACCGTGGCCGCCTTCGCCGCGGCGGCGGCCGATGCCGAGCGCCTGGGCTTCGACACCGTGGAGATTCACGGCGCCCACGGTTACCTGATCGATCAGTTCTTCTGGCCCGGCACCAACGAGCGGACCGATCGCTACGGCGGCGCGACCATTCGTGAACGCTCGCGCTTCGCCGGCGAAGTCGTCGCGGCCGTGCGCGCGGCGGTGAGTCTGGACTTCCCCATCCTGCTCCGCGTAAGCCAGTGGAAGCAGCAGGATTACGCGGCGCGGCTGGCCGAGACCCCGGAGCAGATGAGCGACTGGCTGCAACCGCTGGTCGACGCTGGCGTCGATGTGTTGCATTGCTCCCAGCGCCGGTTCTGGGAGCCCGAGTTCCCCGAAATCGACGGCGCCCAGGGACTGAACTTCGCGGGCTGGGCCAGGAAGCTCACCGGCGTTCCGACCATCAGCGTCGGATCGGTCGGGCTGTCCGGCGAGTTCATCGCCGCATTCGGCGGTGAATCCTCCAGCAGCGTTGGCATTGATCAACTCATCGAGCGCATGGAGCGCGACGAGTTCGACCTGATCGCCGTCGGTCGGGCCTTGATCAGCGATGCGCAGTGGGCCGCCAAGGTGCGCGACGGCAAAGCCGCCGAGCTGACCGGTTTCAATCCCGCGGCACTGGCGACACTGGCCTGACGCCTACGCATTGCCATTGCTCCGGCGGACGGACTCGCATGCCGAATGCGGTTCAGGTTAGGTTCACGCGTCGCGTCGCAAGGAGTCGAACATGCCCACGGAAGTCTCTTTCTCCAGTCATGGAACCACGGTTCGAGCCGGTCATTTCGAACCCTCCGCATCCGCGCTGACGACCGCGCGGGGCACCCCCTGCGTGGTGATGGCGCATGGTCTGGGCGGCACGCGCGCGGCCGGGCTGGATCCGTTCGCCGAGGCTTTCGCCGCCGCCGGACTGCACGTGCTGTGCTTCGACTACCGCGGTTTCGGCACCAGCGACGGCCAGCCCCGGCAGGTCGTCAACGTGCGCATGCAGTTACAGGACTGGGCAGCGGCCATTGCATTCGCGCGCACGCTGGACGGGGTTGACCCGGACCGGATCGCGACCTGGGGCAGCTCCTTCTCCGGCGCCCACGCGGTCACCGCCGCCGTGAAGGATGGCCGGGTCGCGGCGGTCAGTTCGCAGGGCGCCATGATGGACGGTTTCGCGGCGTTGCAGAACGTGCTCAAGCAGCAGGGGTTGCTGCACGGTCTCAAGCTCACCCGGGCCGGCATCAGCGACACCATCCGAGGGTATCTGGGCCTGCCACGCAGCATGCTGCCGGTGGTCGCGGCGCCGGGGAAATCCGGCGTGCTGACGACCGCGGATGCCGAGCCAGGTTACAAGCGCATCACGCCCGCGGCCTGGCGCAACGAGATCTCCACCAGCTGGGCGGTGTCGCTGGCGACCTACCGACCCAATCTGCTGACGCCGAAGCTGCCCTGCCCCGCGCTGTTCTGCATCGCCACCGAGGACGTGGTCGTACCACCGGCGGCGATGGAGGATGGCGCACGGCGTGCGCCGGACAAGGTGACGGTCAAGCGTTACCCAGTCGGGCATTTCGACATTTACGTGCCGCCAACCTTCGACCAGGTCGTGGCGGATCAGACCGCGTTCTTCGTCGAGACGCTCGCGGCCTGAGTCCCGCTCTCAGGCGCCGTGCGTGCCCGTGGAGCGCGCTTCGGTCGCGATCCCACGAAAGCGGCGGATGCCATCGGCCCGGTACCACAGGCCACCGAAGTTGCGGATGCAGGCCTTGGCCACCGAATAGGTCACCGGGCGGCCTTCGAACATCGGCGTCGGTGGACCGAAGACGGGCAAGCGTTCGCGAGCCTTCCGGCAGTTGTCCACCGCGACCACGCGGCCGTTCGGGGAGCAGTACAGATGGACTTTCATGGGGTGGCCAATCTGGGGTGTGCAGGCCTAAACGGATTCGACTCACAAACCCGGACACCGGCTGGCTAGCGACCCGGCGTCCAGATGATGGCCGCGTCGCCCGCACGCCATGGCTTGAATTTGCGCATGATCCCCACGAAGCGATCCGTCGATAGCCAGCGCTGCAACCAGTCGAACACGGCTGGAAACGGTCGCTCGGACCACCACTGCGGCTCCACGCCGGCGAACTGGCGCGCGAAGGGAAACAACGCGGCATCGGCGAGTCGTGGGCGGCCGTCCAGCAGATAACCGCCGCATGCGACCAGGCGTTGCTCCCAGTCGGCGAGTATCGATTCCGCCTCGCGTCGATAGTCCGCCTGCGAGCCGTCGGGATGCCGCACGTGGTACTTGTAGCGATCCAGCCACTGCTTGAATGGCCCGTCGTTCTGCTCGATCAACGCGACCGTTTCGGCCCCGTTGGCACCCAGCCAGTCCTCGGGGTCGGACTGGGCCAGCGCCCAGCGCATCACCTCGATGCTCTCGTCGATCACGCGGCCGTCCGGCAACTGCAACACCGGCACGGTGCCCTTGGGCGAGATCGCCAGCATCGCCGCGGGCTTGTCCCGCAGCACGACCTCGCGCTGTTCGAGGGTGACGCCGGCAACGGCCAGCGCCATCCGAGCGCGAATGGCGTAGGGGCAGCGTCGAAACGAGTAGAGAACCGGCGGCGCTTCAGCCATTGGCCGTCCGGGCGCGCTGCCGCTGGTCGCGCCGCATTTCCAGCGCGGCGCGGCGTTCCGGCGTGAGCTCGTCGATGCAGTACGGGCAGCTGATATCGGCCTCGAACTGCGGCGAGGCCTGCTCGGCCGCGGACAGCGGTTCGCCACAGGCTTCGCACTGCACCGCGTCGCCCGGCGTCAGCGCGTGCGTCACCGTGACGCGCTCGTCGAACACATAGCACTCGCCCTGCCACAGGCTCTCGGCCTCGGGCACGGTTTCCAGGTACTTGAGGATGCCGCCGTGCAGGTGATGCACGTTGTCGAAGCCCTGATCCAGCAGGTAGGCAGTCGCCTTTTCACAGCGAATCCCGCCGGTGCAGAACATCGCGATCGGTCGGTGCTCCTGCCCCTTCAGCTCGCGCTCCACGTAGGCGGGAAACTCGCGGAAGGTCTCGGTACCGGGCGACCGCGCATGGCGAAACGTGCCCAGCTTCACTTCGTACTCGTTGCGCGTGTCGATCACGAGCACATCGGGGTCTTCGAGCAAGCTGTTCCATGCCTCCGGCTCGACATAGCTGCCGACCCGCTTGCGTGGGTCCACGCCGGGCACGCCCATGGTGACGATCTCGCGCTTGAGACGCACCCGCAGCCGCGGAAACGGGTTGCTGGGCGCGGTTGAACGCTTTTCGTCCAGCGCGCTCAGACGCGCATCCGATCGCAAGTAGGCCAGCACCGCATCAATCCCGGCCGCCGAACCAGCGATGGTGCCATTGATCCCCTCATCGGCCAGCAGCAATGTGCCACGCACGCCCGCCTCGGCGCAGGCCGCACGGATCGGGGCCTGCATCGCTTCGAAATCGGGCAGCGGCGCGAAGTGATAAAGCGCCGCGATCACAACGTCGGACATCGCTCTCGGAACAACGGGCGGGGCGCCATATTGTACGTGCCGTCCGCGACAGACGCCGGCGTCCCGCCCGGTGCACGACCGAACGGGACTCGAAGCCCTATTCCGCCGTAACGCGCACCTGAATGATCGTATCGACCGTCTCCGTCGTCGCCGCGCTCAGCGTGGCGATGATCTGCACGTCGCCGTCCTGATCGCCAATCGGCGTGACCAGACCGGCATCATCCAGCGTGTCCGCGACGGTCAGTACATCGTCGACATCGAGCTCCCAGCTCACGTGACGGGTCACGTCCTGAGTCACGCCAGTAGCTGATTCGGTGGCGATGGCGGTGAGTTGCAGCTCGTCGTCCCAGGCCAGTTCCGCGTTTTCCGGCGACACGGTCAGCGTGTCGAACTCGCGTTCGACCTGGATACGCAGCGGGGAATCCGCCTCCAGGTCAGCCGGATCGAAACGCACGTGAATGCCCTCGCCGTCGGAGTCGTCCAGCGCGGTGAGGTAGAGATGCGCATCGGTCGTCGACAACACCGCCCGTTCACTCTCCGTCTCCTGCAACTCCACGTCGACATCATCGGACAGGTTCTGCTCGGCCAGCGACGGATCGGCAAAACCGGCGTAGACCGTGTAGCGCTCCGACGTCCCGACCGCCAGCTCCGTATCGTTCGTGAACTCGCGCTCGAGACG
>NZ_CAXFCL010000004.1:0-8378 GCF_964000955.1 uncultured Abyssibacter sp. | reverse complement strand
TCACGCCGTAACGCGGCATCAGCTCGTCCAGCGCGCGGGATTGCGCTGGCGTCAGCCGGCCTTCGCGACGGACAAAGCTGCGAATCCGGCGGTGATGCGCCGGCGACTCCGCATCGGAGTTGCGACGGGATGCCGTGTCGCTCATTCAACGAGGTCGGTCAACGGCGAGGAGGCGCTGGCATAGCGGCGGCGCGGCATGCGGCCGGCACGGTAGGCCAGCCGGCCCGCCTCGATGCCAAGCTTCATCGCGCGGGCCATCATCACCGGGTCGCGGGCCTCGGCGATGGCGGTGTTCATCAGCACGCCGTCGCAGCCGAGTTCCATGGCGATCGCGGCATCGGAGGCGGTGCCGACGCCGGCGTCGACCAGAATCGGAACCTCGGCGTTCTCGATGATGCTCAGCAGGTTGTAGCGGTTCTGGATGCCCAGGCCGGAGCCGATCGGCGCCGCCAGTGGCATCACCGCGACGCAGCCCATCTCCTCCAGGCGCTTGGCGACGATGGGGTCGTCGGAGGTGTAGACCATCACGTCGAATCCGTCGTCGATCAGTGTCCTGGCGGCCTCCAGCGTGGCGGGCACGTCGGGGAACAGCGTCTTCTGGTCACCCAGCACTTCCAGCTTGACCAGGTTGTGGCCATCCAGCAGCTCGCGGGCGAGCTGGCAGGTGCGCACGGCGTCGTCCGCGGTGTAGCAGCCGGCGGTGTTGGGCAGGATCGTGTAGCGGTCGGGCGGGACCACGTCCAGCAGGTTGGGCTCGTCCGGAGACTGACCGATGTTGGTGCGGCGGATCGCCACGGTGACGATTTCCGCGCCCGATGCGCGAATCGCCTCGCCGGTTTCCTCCAGCGATGCGTACTTGCCGGTGCCGACCAGCAGGCGCGATTGATAGCTGCGGCTGGCGATGGTCAGCGTGTCTGTATTGGGGTCGTCGGTACCGAAAGCCATGCGAACACTCGTCGGTCAATGGGGCGGTTACTTTGGCAGAACTGCGGGCGGGTGTGCAGTTCCGCGGGTGAGGGTCCGGAGATCAGCCTCCGCCGATGGCGTGGACGATCTCGATGGCGTCACCCGGTTGCACCTGGTGGGTGGCATGGGCGCTGCGGGTCACGATATCGCCGTTGACCTCGATGGCCAGGCGCTTGCCCGCGAGGCCCAGACGCTCCACCAAATCCTGCAGGGTGCAGGGCTCGGGCGCGTCGAAAGCATGTCCGTTCAGGCGGATTTCCATGCGGCCGATTCTAACCGATCGGCCCCGCGGCAACCTCGCCCCCAACGAAAAAGGCCCGGTGCAACACCGGGCCTTCTGCTTCGTGACGGGGCTGCAATCAGTCGGCGTTCGACGCGTAGGACTGCACGTGCACGTGGTTGAACATCTGGTCCGGGCGTGCGGCCGTCACCATTTGCCGGGCGCCGCGGCGCATCACGTCGAGGGTGACGGCGTCGCCGACCTCGACGCGCTTGAGCTGGCGGATCACGTCATTGGGTCGCGAGACCGACTGGCCGTTGACCGACTGGATCACGTCGCCGGGCTCCAGGTCCATCGTCCGTCGGTCGCCGGAGGCCACCACCAGCACGCCCGTGTTGGTTCCGAAGTAACTGCCGAGATCCTTGTTGAGCTGGGCCAGGGTCAGACCGGCGCCCACGCTGGCGACCTCCGCGGACGGTGGAACCGGCGGCAGGGGCGGTCGTGGCGCGACCGGTGGATCGATGCGGATCACCCGACGGCCGTTGCCGAGATCCTGCAGGTCCATGACCAGACCTTCGGCGCAATGCACGTCGCCATCGTCGGTATTGAACACGCTGACCCCCGGCACGGGAGGCACCGGCGGGGCGGCGGCGAGCGCGGCGCTGGGCCAGGACAGGTCATCGGTCTTCACCTTGATCTGCTTGCGCTTGCCTCCGCGCAGCACCGCCAACTCGACTTCATCGCCAGGTTCCAGCGCTTCCATGAACTCCGACAGTCCCTTGAGCGCCTTCTCGCCCTGGAAGCGCTCTCCGTTGGCCGCGGTGATGATGTCGCCGGCATGGATGCCCGCCTTTTCGGCCGGGCCGCCGGGGGTGACGCCGTTGACGTGGACGCCGGATTCGTCATCGGCGGTCCGCACCGTCACGCCCAGCATGGCGCGCTTGCGTCCACCCAGCAGGCGGTAGGCGAAGGCGCGCGGCGCATTGGCCTCGTGCTTCAGCGACAGTTCGGCCAGCCGTTCGGCGGCGAGCTGAAGCTCGTTCTCCGCGTGCTCCAGGGCGCGTTCGGCGCTCTCGATTTCGCGAGCGATCGTTTCGTCGCGCTCGGATTCGATCTCGGCACGATGGCGCTGAATTTCCGCGCGGCGCGCTTCGATTTCGGCCCGGGCCTGGCTGACCTCGGTGTCACGGTCGCCCGCCGTCGCCCTCGGGCTCAGAGTGATCGCGGCCACCGTGAAACCCAGTGCCAGCCAGCCGGCCGGATGGGTGGCGATGCGCGGGGCCAGCCGCGTCACCGCCTGGATGGGGGTGCTGTTGTTCTTGTTCATAACGGGACCTCGTAAGAAGCGGTCCGGAGTCCGGGGTTGGTTTGCGGGGTCGCGACCAGCGCCGACATCAGCTGGACACGGTTGCGCCAGAGCGCGAGTTCTTCGGGTGAGCCGGGTGCCGCGGCATTGAGCTGCACGTCGATCATGGCCAAGCCACCCTCAAGGCGGGCGATCCGCTGCGCGTCGTTGCCACCGTTCAGGCTCACCTTGCGCTGACGCCACTGGTTCTCCAGTGCCTGTGACTGCGCGATCAGCGTGGGCAGCGGGTTTGGTGACGCACTCGCCTGAACCTCGTCGGACCGCACGGTCGGGATCGCTTCCGGCTCGGACCAAAGGGCGGCGACCAGGATGGCGGCGCCGGCCACGGTGGCGGCGATGGCCAGCGGCGGACGCGCCAGGCGACGACGTCGGCGTTGCTGGAACTGTTCCCACCCGTCCGGTGGGGGCGTGCAGGCGGCCAAGGCCTGCAGCCGCGAGCTCAGCTCGCGCTCAAAGGCTTCAGACATGGCTGGTTCTCCGATTGACGAGAGGTGGCGCCGGACGCGGGAGCTACGGCATCCGGATGCAGGATGCCGCGCAGCTTGGCGTGGGCGCGGGATAACTGGGACTTCGAAAAGCTGGGGGTCTTGCCCATCAGGTCCGCGATTTCGGGATGGGTGTAGCCCTCGACGTGATAAAGCCACACCACGGCTCGGGCCGTGTCGGGCAGCAGCGTGAGTGCCTGTTCCAGCAGGGTGTCGTCGCTGTCCGGAGCCGCGGCGGCGGATTCGTGCGCCTCGGGGATCAGCGCCGTCCAGCGCTTGCGCTTGCGCAGCACCTGCAGGGTTTCGCGCACCGCGATCTGGCGCAGCCAACCCCAGAACGGCGACTCACCGCGGAAGGACTTCACCTTGGCGAAGGCGCGCATGAACGTGTCCTGGGTGATGTCGGCCGCCAGGTGGCTGCATCCCGACATGCGATTGGCCAGTTCGAACACGGGTTGCTCGAACGTGCGGTAGATCGATTCCTGCGCACGCATGTCGCCGCGGCGCAGCGCGGCCAGCGTCAGCTCGGAAATCGGGATGTCAAATCGACTGCTCACAACCCCAGGATGCGATGCGGTGAAAAAGGGTCGCGAGGCGGATGAGAACTGGTTTTCCGCCGCCCCGGTTTATGTGCCGGTGAGGCCCTTGAGCAACCACCACACCAGTGCGTTGGTCACGAAACCAAGCAGGGTGACGCCAATCGCGCGACCGGTGCTGCGGTAGTCCAGCGCCTGGCGTACCGCGATCACCGTGCAGGCGATGGTCCACAACGTGGCCAAGAGGTAGACGAGTCCGCCGACCATCGGCAGAAATCCGAAGACGCGCAGCAGGCCGGGTGACTGCGCGAAGCCCAGGGTTCGCAGCAACTGGCCGACGTTGGCCCGGGTGCCGGATTCCGGCAGCAGCTTGGCGCCGACCACGTAGATGACCGCCGCCCAGACAATCCAGCCCAGCACGGCGCTGAGCATGGCGATCAGCAGGGTCGCCAGGCCGCCGGCCTTCAGCAGCCCCAGGCCCGAGGCGATCGCGACCAGCACGACCACGCCGCCGGCCTGGATGGTGGCGGAGCGATCGTGCTCGACCTCCTCGAAGGTCGGGATGTCGAGCCGGGCGGCGCCGACGATGCGTTGCACGAAGCCCCGGGCCATCTCAGCGCTCCCGTGCGTCCAGGATCGTTTCGATCTGGTCCATCACGTCATTGAGTGTGCGGAACACCGCGTCGTAGGGCGCGGCCGTGGTCATGTCCACGCCGGCCTTGACCAGCAGGTCGTGCGGATCGTCGCTACCGCCTGCGCGCAGCAGATCCAGATAGGCATCGCGCGCCTCGGTGTCGCCGGCGAGAATCTTTTCCGCGAAGGCGGCGCCGGCGGTGATCGAGGTCGCGTACTGATAGACGTAGAAGTTGCGGTAGAAGTGAGGGATGTAGGCCCACTCGACATGGAACAGCGGATCGATGTGCATCACGCCCTCGTCGTGGCCGTGATAGCGCTTGAGGATGTTCCCGTACATGTCCGACAGCCGGGCGCCTGACAGCGGTGTGCCGGCGGCGAAGGCCTCGTGCACCTCCAGCTCGTACTCGGCGAACATCGCCTGGCGGAAGAAGGTGCCGCGCCACTGCTCCAGCAGAAAGCCCAGGTAGTAGAGCTTTTCCTCATCCGTCTCGGCGACCTGCATCCGGTCGTCGACCAGCAGCACTTCGTTGACCGTCGAGGCGATCTCGGCGAGGAAGATCGGATAGCGGGCGGTCTCGAAGGGCTGCCCTTCGGTCGACAGCATGGTGTGCACGGCGTGGCCCCATTCGTGCGCCAGGGTCGAGACCGACTCGAAGTCGTCGTTGTAGTTCATCAGCACGTAGGGATGAACATCGTAGGCCGAGCCCGACATGTAGGCCCCGGAAACCTTGTTGTCACGCGGGTAGAGGTCCATCCAGCGTGCATTGAGGCCGCGCGTGAGCTTGGCGACGTAGTCCTCGCCCAGCGGCGCCATGGCGTTGATGACCAGCGGTTTGCCCGTCTCGATGGGGTAGTCGGTCTCCAGCTCCACCAGCGGCGGGTAGATGTCGTAGTACTCGATCTGCTCCAGGCCCAGGATGCGTTCGCGCAGCTTGAGGTAGCGGTGCAGCGTGTCGAGATTGTCGTTCACCTGCCGGACCAGATTGCGGTAGACCGCCTCCGGAACATGTGTGCCGCCCAGCGCGGCCGCCAGTGTGCTGTCGTAGTCGCGGGCGTCGGCGAAGAACTTCGCCTGCTGCAGATGGGCGTGGAAGGTTTCGCCCATGGTCTGCTCGTAGTCCTTCCACGTGGACCAGAACGCGTCGAAGACCTTCTTGCGGTCCGCACGGTCGGGGATCTGGCGGT
Organism: uncultured Abyssibacter sp.; assembly: GCF_964000955.1. Lineage (NCBI taxonomy): Bacteria > Pseudomonadati > Pseudomonadota > Gammaproteobacteria > Chromatiales > Oceanococcaceae > Abyssibacter > uncultured Abyssibacter sp. The sequence goes on along the minus strand of NZ_CAXFCL010000004.1, from coordinate 2,984 downwards.
ATTTCGTGTAGCCGGATTGCGAGAGCCGGACCGATTCGCCGTCGGACAGCTCGATGGTGGGCCACGGAATGTTGGCGTTGGCCAGCACCCGGTAGATGGCCGATGGCGTGCCACCCATGGCGCCGGCGGACGCCAGCAACGCCTCGCGGGCAGGGTCGAGCGTATGCGGCGCCTGTCGCAGCGTGACCTCCAGCAGGCGGTCGTAGCGTTCCAGACGCGGCGCGCGCTGCTTGAAGTCCTCGATCGTCTCCTCGCCCAGCGCGATGATCTCCGGCGCCATGTAGCTGGTCACCTCGCCGAACCGGGTATAGAGCCGGCGCACCTGCTGGCGCATCTCTAGCGGAATGGACTGGCTGGTGTCCTGATCGGCGAGCAGGCCGGCGTAGACGCCGACTCGGAACAGGCGCCGCAATGCGGTGTGATAGCGCTCCAGACAGGTGTTCAGGCCCTTGGGGTTGCCCAGCCGGCCCTCGCACTCGGCCAGTGCGTCGAAGTAGTCCTCGACCTTGGTCCGTTCGGCGTTCCAGGCAGCAACATCGGGGAACAGATCCCTCAAATCCCAGCGATTGGGGTCGTCGGCGGGCTCCGCCGCCATCGACGTCGCCGAGGCCAGAAACCACATCAGCACCAGACCCGGTGCCAAACCCAGCAGTCGCGAACGCATGCCATTCCCCTGAAAAGCGTTCAGCCGACTCTGATTCGGGCAGCCGGCGGCGTCAAGGCGGTGCTAAACTCGCGCGCCATTTGCCTGCTGGTTTTCGGTCCGCCGGACCTCTACCGATATGCCTGAACACACCGTTCTCGTCGTTGGCGGCGGAGGCCGCGAGCACGCACTGGCCTGGAAGCTCGCCCAGTCCCCGAAAGTGGATCGCGTGCTGGTCGCTCCCGGAAACGCGGGCACGGCCCCCGAGCCGCTTTGCGAAAATGTCGACATCGCCGCCGATGACATCGATGGCCTGCTGGCTCTCGCGAATCGCGAAGCCGTGGTGCTGACCGTGGTCGGCCCGGAGGCGCCGCTGGCGGCGGGCATCGTCGACCGGTTCCGCGACGCCGGGCTGCGCTGTTTCGGGCCGACGCAGGCGGCCGCGCAGCTTGAGTCCAGCAAGGCGTTCGCCAAGGCGTTCATGGAGCGCCACGGCATTCCGACGGCCGCCTACGCTGAATTCACCGACACCGCCGCCGCGCTGGCCTATGTTCGTGAGCAGGGTGCTCCGATCGTGGTCAAGGCCGATGGTCTGGCCGCCGGCAAGGGTGTGGTGGTGGCGCAGACCGTGGACGAGGCCGAAGCCGCCGTGCGCGACATGCTGGACGACGGCAGCTTCGGCACCGCTGGCGCCAAGGTCGTCATCGAGGAATTCCTGCCCGGCGAAGAGGCCAGCTTCATCGTCATGGCCGCAGGCCAGGCCGTGGTGGAATTCGCCTCGTCCCAGGACCACAAGCCTGCGCTGGACGGCGACAAGGGTCCCAACACCGGCGGCATGGGCGCCTACTCGCCGGCGCCGGTGGTCACGCCGGCGGTGCACGACAAGATTCGCCACGAAGTGATCGACCGCGCGCTGGCCGGGTTCGCGGCGGACGGAATCGAGTACCTCGGTTTTCTCTACGCCGGACTCATGGTCGACGGCGACGGCAACATCAAGGTGCTGGAGTTCAACTGCCGGCTGGGTGACCCGGAAACCCAGCCGCTGCTGGTGCGCCTGGAAAGCGACCTGTTCGACCTCTGTCTGGCCGCGGTCGACGGTCATCTGGGACTGATGAGCGCGCGCTGGAGCGAGCAGGCGGCGCTGGGCGTGGTCATGGCGGCGGGCGGTTACCCCGGCGCCTATGACAAGGGTGTGCCGATCCACGGACTGGCCGCCGCCGCCGATTCGGGCGCGAAAGTGTTTCATGCCGGCACCGCTCAGAACGACGACGGCGACATCGTTACCGCCGGTGGCCGCGTGCTGTGCGTGACGGCGCTGGGCGCCGATGTGGCCGAGGCGCAGCGCGCCGCCTACGCCGCGGCCGATCGCATCACCTGGGATCGGGTGCACTTGCGTCGCGACATTGGTTCGAAGGCAATCAACCGCTCGTAGAGCGACCACGGCATGGTCTGGCTGGGGATTGTTCTCGTCCTGCTGCTCTGGGCGGGGCATCGACGAGCGGGTCTGATCGAGCGGGCGTATCCGCCGATTGGCGAGATCCGCCGGCTGGACGGGCGCGAGGTGCATATCGTCGAGGCCGGTGAAGGCCCGCCGCTGATCCTGCTGCACGGCGCCAGTTCCAATCTGCGCGACTGGACGCAGAGCATTCTGCCGATCCTGGCCCGCGAGTTTCGCGTGATCGCCATCGACCGGCCCGGACTCGGCTACAGCCCGGGTTCGGACCACTGGCTCAACCCGGGCGACCTCGCGGATTTCGTGCTGAATCTGGCCGAGGAACTGGATGCGCCCAATCCCGTGATCGTCGGGCATTCCTGGGCCGGGTCCGTGGTGCTGGCCGCGCTGACCGACCAGCCGGGCCGTGTTGCCGGCGGCGTCAGTTTGGCCGGCGTCGCCAGCCACTGGGTCGGCGGGATTGGCTGGGCCACGCATCTGGCGCGCGTGCCGGTCATCGGTTGGCTGTTCTGTCACGCCATCGTCCCGCTGCTGGGGCCTGCGCTGATGCCCGCGGCCATCGCGAAGATCTTCCGCCCGAATCCGGTGCCGGACGGCTACGCCGAACGCATCGGCGCGGCGCTGGCGCTGCGGCCGCGCGCGTTCTGGTCCAATGCCCGCGACCTGGTAATGCTCAACGCCTACCTGCAGACGCAAAGCACGCGGTATCCGCAAATCCGGCGGCCGTTGTACGTGCTGCACGGTGAGGACGATGCGGTGGTACCGTTCTGGAACCATGGTCAGCGGCTCACGGCGCTGCTGCCGGATGCGGAGGTGGAAACCCTTCCGGGAATCGGACACGCGCCGCACCACGTGGAGCCGGAGGCCATCGCACAGCGCATCGCCGGG
>NZ_CAXFCL010000003.1:0-2922 GCF_964000955.1 uncultured Abyssibacter sp. | reverse complement strand
GGCTTCCGCAGCGCGCGATTCCCGTGGTCACCGGGCTGACCAGTCTCACCGGCCTGGCGCTGCTGGGCGTGTTGCTGTTGCGGCAGGACTGGCTGGGCGCGCTCTGCGTCACCGGCTGAAACCCGGGTTCCGGTTGACATCGATCAAGATTCGGGTGCTCTTGTCACTCCATGATGAATGGACGACCACCCGCGAGGCTTGCTCATGACCCTTCCGATTCGCAAGATTTTGCTCGGCACCGATCTGTCGGAGCCTTCCATGAACGCGATGCTCCACGCCGATGCGATCGCGCAGATGTGTCATGCCGAACTGACGGCCATGTACGCCGAGGTCCTGCATGACGATCTGGCCGCCGGGGTCATGGACACCTACTGGGAACAGTTCGAAGGTCGGGTCGGCGATCGTCTAAAGGCTGTATCCGAGGAGTACTCGGTGAGTTTCACGCCGCGCGTCGAGCGCGATGTATCCGCGCGCAACGCGATTCTGCGCACGGCCGAGGACATCGGTGCCGACCTGATTGTCGTCGGCACGCATGGCCGGACGGGGATTGGTCGCTTCGTACTGGGCAGCACCGCGGAAGGGGTCGTGCGCGACGCGCCGGTCTCCGTGCTGGTGGTTCACCACACCACCGCCCATGCGCCGTACAAGAAGCTGCTCGTGCCTGTCGACCTGTCGGAGCAGAGCCGCGAGACGCTGAAGTACGCCGCCCGCCTGGCAGCCGAGTTCGACGCCGAACTTGGCGTGGTCCACGTCGTGGAGCCGGTGTCGGTGCCGCCATATTTCCCGATGGACTACGTACCGCCCGAGCCGGTTGCCGTGCACGAGACGGTCGAGCAGTTCGTCAGGGAGTCGTTGGACGGGCAGTCATTCATCCTGCATGTGTTGCGCGGGCCCGCGGCGTCCACGATCTGCAAGATTGCCGAGGACGAGGGCTACGATGTCATCGTCACCGGCACACGCGGCCTCCACGGCGTGGCGCATCTGGCGCTGGGCAGCACCACCGAACGCGTGGTGCGACTGGCCGGCGTACCGGTCTGGGTGCACAAGCCAGCAGCGGAGTCCTGACGGTGGTCCCGGCGTCGGCCGGGGCGTTCACAGGTAGGGGGAGAACAGCCAGAACGCCGCATCCCTGACACGACGCAGGGGGCCGCGCGCATCCAGGTGCTCACGTGTCAGTCGACTGCCGCCGTCAATGGCGGCATCGATGATCCCGTCCAGTCGTTCGGCGAAGGTCGCGTCGTACACCTCCACGCCCAGTTCGAAGTTCAGGCGCAGGCTGCGCGGGTCGAGATTCGCCGAGCCGATCAGTGCGTAGTGGTCGTCGATGACAAAGAGCTTGGAATGGCAGAACGGTGGCGGCTGACGCCACACGTTGATCCCGCGATCGAGCAGCCGCCCGAGCATGTGCTGGGCCGCGTAGTGCACGGCGCGGACGTTGTTGTCGTCCGGCAGCACGATGTCGACTTGCACTCCGCGCAGCGCCGCGCCCAGCAGCGCGGCCTCCAGCTCGGGCGGCGGCAGGAAGTAGGGCGTCATGATCCGCACCCGCTCCCGTGCCGAACCGACCGCCGCCTGCAGCACCAGCCGCAGGTGATCCAGATCTTCGTTGGGGCCATCGGTGATCACCCGACAGATCGAGTCGCCGGGCGGTGTGTCGCCGTCCTCCCACAGCGGCGCCGCCCACACTTCCCGGGTGGCCAGGTACCAGTCGGCCGCGAACGTGGATGCGAGCTGGTTGAGCACCGGACCGGCGAGTTCGAAGTGCGTATCGGCGGCGACCGTGCGCCGGTTTTCGGTCACCATGTGGCGGCTGCCGATATTCATGCCGCCGGTGAAGCCGACGCGGCCGTCGACCAGCAGCAGCTTGCGGTGATTGCGCAGGTTGATGTGCAGTGCTGGCGGGACCAGGCTGGGCGGATGGAAGCGGGCGCAGCGGATGCCGCGTCGACGCAACAGCCGGACGGCGCGCGGGAACGAGTAAAGCTCTCCGATGCCGTCGACGAGCACGCGAATGTCCACGCCTCGCTCATGCGCCGTGTCCAGCGCTCGGATCAGTTCGCGACCCATGCTGTTGGTCTCGAAGATATAGGTTGCCAGCGCGATCGACGTGGTCGCCGATTCGATGGCCTTCAGCATCGCCGGAAAGGCCTGTTCCCCGTTACTGAGCGGGCGAATGCGATTGCCGCCCAGCAACGGGCTTTGCGTGACGGTGTCGCCGGTGTGAATCAGCGGCAGGTGATCGGCCAGCCGCTCACGGTATGCCGGGTCTTCCCGGATGTCCGGTTGCGCATGCGACGACAGTTCGTCGGGCAGCGCCGTGGCGATTTGTCGCGCGCGGTTCTTGACGCGGTTGATGCCGAACAGCAGATAGAGAATGGGACCGGCGACGGGAAACAGCAGCGTTACCGCGATCCAGCCCCAGGCCGCGCGCGGGTCGGGGAGATGCAGCAGGGCGTGGATGCCCGCGGTGACGGCGATCAGTACCGTGCCACCGAGGGCCAGGGCCTGCCACGGAATCTCCAGCAATCGGACGCCTCCTTGCGGGCCGCCCGGAGGAGCCGCGTGGGGCTCCGTGCAGGATCGGCTTCAGTCTTGAGCGGCTAGTGTACGCAGCCGTTCCGGGTCCAGAAACGAAATGTCCCGGCCTTCGACGGCAATCACGTGCTGGTCGCGCAGCCGGCTGAACACGCGGCTCACGGTTTCGATGCGCAGCCGCAGGTGGTTGCCGATATCGCGCCGGCTCATCTTCAGGCTCAGCCGCGATGCGTCGAAGCCGCGGTCGGCCATGCGGTTGCGCAGATCGAGCAGAAAGCCGGCAACGGCGGCGTCGGCGCTGCGGTTCCGCGCGCGCTCGATCTGCGTGTCCAGCTCGCGTGAGGCGATACGCGTCATCTTGCGCATCAGCTTCGGGGTCTCGCCCAT
>NZ_CAXFCL010000002.1:0-17115 GCF_964000955.1 uncultured Abyssibacter sp. | reverse complement strand
TGCGCATCATGTTCGACTCCTGTCGATGAGGTTCGGTCTGGGGTTAAGGACCGGCAAAGATCTCTGAATTTCCTAAGATCGCCACATTCGCGATGGGCGGACACGTCTGCGGGGCCGCCGTGCGCCTGTGCGGTCGCGTCGACGTTTGGTTACATTCTGGCATCCCGCGTGTGGTGTCTGGCGACCGGGGTGTCGATTCGATTCAAGCAAGCACGGAGCTGAGGATGAAACCTGGCATGAGCCGTTGGGCCGTTTTTTTGCTCGGAGCGTGCGGTGCGGTGCTGTTGGCCGGCTGTGGCGGCTCCGATGATGCGACCTCGGCCGGTGATGCCGCCGCGCCGGCCGGATGGTCGACGCCGTCGTCCGACACCCCGGTGCGAGAGCAATCGGTGCCACTGGGGCGGCTCGGCGAGGCTGTCGTGCCCACCGCGTATGCCCTGAACCTGAGCATCGATCCCGACACCGACGGCTTCTCCGGGCGTGTGGTCATCGATGTGCGGCTCACCGAGCCGGTCGACGAGATTTACCTGCACGGCAAGAACCTGACGGTGTCCGCCGCCACGCTCAGCGCCGGGGACACATTGATCGCGGCGGAGTACGAGCAGGTTGACGACAGCGGTGTTGCTCGTCTGAGCCTGCCGATTCCGGTATCCGCCGGACAGGCGAGGCTGACCATCGACTACAGCGCCGCGTTCAGCGATTCGCTGGACGGGCTCTACAAGGTCGTGGAGAACGACCGCGCCTACGCCTTCACCCAGTTCGAGGCGATCTCGGCGCGCCTGGCTTTCCCCTGTTTCGACGAGCCGCGCTTCAAGGTGCCCTTCGATCTGGCGGTTTCGGCGGGGGCGGATAACATCGTCATCAGCTCCACGCCCACGCGTCGTACCGAGACCGCGGTGGACGGAGCCGTCCGGCACGTGTTCGAGAGGACGCCGCCGCTTCCGACCTATCTGATCGCCTTCGTGGTCGGCCCGCTGGATATCAACGACGCCGGCGGATTGCCGCCGAATGACATTCGCGACGAGCCGCTGCCGCTGCGTGGCGCCGCCGCCGCGGGCAAGGGACCGGATCTCCAGTTCGCGCTGGACAACACCGGCCCGCTGCTGGACGGGCTGGAGGCCTACTTCGGCCTCCCGCATCCGTATCCCAAGCTGGACATCATCGCCGCCCCCGATTTCGCCTACGGCGCGATGGAGAACGTCGGAGCAATCATTTATCGGGAGCAGCGGTTGCTGCTGGACGAGCATGCCTCGAAGATGCTGCGCCGGGCGTACGGTGTCACGCATGCCCATGAACTGGCCCACCAGTGGTTTGGCAATCTGGTGACCCCTGCCTGGTGGGACGACATCTGGCTGAACGAGGCCTTCGCGACCTGGTTGTCTTACAAGATCGCCGATCAGTGGGATCCGCAGCTGGGCGTGCCGCTGGAGTTGCAGCGTCGTGCGCTGGACACGATGACCATCGACTCGCTGGCCTCCACGCGCCAGATCCGGCAGCCGATCGAGGCGAACGACGACATCAGCAACGCCTTCGACGGCATCACCTACCGCAAGGGTGGCGCGGTGTTGTCGATGTTCGAGCGCTTCGTCGGCGAAGCGGCGTTCCGGGACGGCGTCCGGCTGCACATGACGCGGCATGCCAATGACGTCGCCACCGCCGACGACTTCATGCAGTCGATCGCCGATGGCAGCGAGGACCAGCGCGTCGTCCCGGCCTTCCGCAGCTTTCTGGAGCAGCCCGGCGTACCGCTGGTGCGCGCGGCGCTGGACTGCGCCGATGAGCCGACGCTGATTCTGGAGCAGGAACGCTACCGACCCCTGGGCTCGGCCATCGACACGCCGGGGCAGTGGCAGGTGCCCGTCTGTTATCGGGTACTGGCCGACGGCCAGACTGAAGCGCGGTGCCATCTGCTGACCGAACCCCGTGCCGAACTGCGGCTGCAGAGCTGTCCCGACGCCGTGCTGCCCAACAGCGCCGGCGCCGGGTATTACCGCTGGACCCTGCCGGAAGCGCAGTGGGCTGCCCTGCTGGATCGCATCGATGAACTGTCGGCGGCGGAACAGCTGTCGCTGGTCGACAATCTGGATGCGGCGTTTCGCGCAGGCGCGCTGGAATTCTCGACGTTGAAGGCCGCGTTGCCGACCCTGGCCGCGCAACCGAACTGGGAGGTGGCCACCCGCCTGCGCAAGTCCTGGGCAAAGATCCAGGATCGGCTGGTTGAGGATGCCACCCGGGCGGCGATGCGGTCGGCGCTGACCGAGGCGTACCTGCCGCGCTTCGAGGCGCAGCTAGGCCTGCGGCCTGATCCCGGTGAATCCAGCAACGATGCGCAGTTGCGTGGCGAACTGGCCGAACTGCTGGTGCGGGACGGCGATGCGCCGGACCTGCGCGCCCGGCTGGCCGCGGCCGCCGATCGCTACATCGGGCCGGCGGATGACCTGCCCGATCCCTCGGCGCTGGTCAGCGATATCGTCGAGCCCGCGCTGGAGGCCGGCGTGATCGAGTACGGAGAGGCGTTCGCCGAGCGTCTGTGGGCTCGCTTCGAGGCCAGTACCGATGCCGTGTTGCGTGAGCGCATCCTGACCGCGTTGGCCCGTGCCCCGCAGCCGGCGATCGCGGCCCGGGTGCGCGAGCGCGCGCTCACCGAACTGCTTCGCAGCAACGAGCTGGTGCATGTCATGCGGCAGCAGTTCGAGTCCGCCGAAACCCGAACGGCGGCGTGGGACTGGCTGAGGGAGTCGCTGGACGCGATCAAGGCGCGGATTCCGGAGTCGGCCCACGGCCAGCTTGTGGAGCGCACCAAGCATTTCTGCACGCCATCGCGACGTGACGAGGTGGTCGCGTTCTTCGAGCCGAAGCTCGATGAGCTGTTCGGAGCGCCGAGGCTCTACGCGCAAAGCCTGGAGCAGATCGACCTTTGTCTGGCGCTCAGGCAGGCGCGGGGCGACAGCGTGGTGGCCGCGATGGCGGCACCCGCTGACGGCGGCGAGTAGGCTGCGGGACTGCGTCCGGCGTCGCCGGTTTCCGACCAGCGGGGTTCTCGCGTGGCGTAAATGTTGCAGTGCGATTGGCTGGGTTCCATGGAGAGGGACATGGCCAGACCGCAGCGGGCTCCGATTCGATTCGACTTCGTCGGCGTGACGGACGCGCATCGACGAACGCTGATTTCGGCGCTCAACTCGGTTTCCGGGCAACTCGGTGTCGCGTTCGAGCACGTCAACGGGCAGGCCGGAGAGTTGCTGTTCGTCGGCGTGGACGATTTGCCGACCGTGCAGCGCTACACGCCGCCGAATGTCGCGGTGATTAGCTTCGGGGACAGGCGGACTCACGAGGGCGCGGATGTGGTCCGGCCGATCCGTGTCGCTCAGTTGACCACCGCCCTCGAGCGCGCCGTGGCGCATATCGATCAGGCCTCGGCCGATGCCGCGTCGGAGCAGGCCACCAGCGGCCGGCCTCGCATGTATCGCGGCGCGCCCGTCGAGGAAAGCCGTTCGGCGACCACGGCCGAGCGCGAACGTGATCAGAAGCCGAGAGCCGGCCTCGTCTATCGGGGCTCCCGGGTCGGCTAGATCATCCGGCCGGCGTCGCGTTCAGAGTCCGGCCTTCTTCCAGTCCGCGAGAAAGCGATCCAGGCCGCTGTCGGTCAGCGGGTGATTCAGCAGCTTGCCGAATATCGCCGCCGGTATGGTCGACGCATCCGCACCGGCGAGTGCGGCCTGAAGCACATGTTCCGGATGCCGGATGCTCGCGGCGAGCACCTTGGTGGTGAATCCGTAGTTGTCGAACACCTGGCGCAGGTCGCGGATCAGGTCCATGCCCGCCTGGCCGATGTCGTCCAGACGGCCAATGAACGGCGAGACGTAAGTCGCGCCGGCCTTGGCGGCGAGCAGGCCCTGGACCGCCGAGAAGCACAGGGTGACATTGGTCTTGATGCCTTCCTCGCTCAGCACGCGGCAGGCAGCGAGTCCGTCACGGGTCAGCGGCAGCTTGACCACGACGTGCTTGTGCAGCGCGGCGAGTTCGCGGGCCTGGGTCAGCATCGCTTCGGTGTCCAGCGCGGTGACCTCCGCGCTGACCGGGCCGCCGACCAGTTCGCAGATGGCGACCACGGTTTCGTGAAACGGCTTGCCGGTCTTGGCGACCAGCGACGGGTTGGTCGTGACACCATCCACCAGTCCGCCTGCGACACAGTGGCGCAATTCGTCGAGGTCGGCTGAGTCAATGAACAATTCCATTCGCGGGCTCTGGCATGTCAGTGGAGGGCGTCGATTGTAAGCGGAACGGCTGGCTGCGACCGTCCGCGGGGTCGGCGCATCCTGAGTCTGATGGCCGGGAGCTTCACCAATCTTTGGTTCGGGTGACCAAATCCGTATGCCGTGGCATCGGTGATGGTTCTTAACATGCTGAATTTTCTGGATAAAATTCTTGGCATGCACGATGCTCCCGGTTTCTGCACATCCACAGGAAGGGAGCAGCATTCATGATTCGACGTCAGCCTGTCTGGTTATCCGGTCTGGTCGCCTGCGCACTGGCGACTTCGGCCTGCGCGGGTTCGGTGGACATCGAACGCATCGACGACCCGAACGCCGACTTCAGTCTGGTGAACGGTTCGATCAAGATCGGGCCGAACAGCCGCGTCGGCGATCTGGAAACGGTCAACGGGTCGATTGCGCTGGGTGATTCCAGCCATGCCGCCGACATCGAGGTCGTCAACGGTTCCATCACGCTGGGCCAGGGCGTCACGGTGGACGGCATCGAGTCCGTCAACGGCGGCATCCGGTCGGGTGACGGCCTCACGGTTCGCGAAGGCGTGGAATCGGTGAACGGCGACATCCGCCTGGGTTCCGGCGCCACGGTCAAGGATGGCATCGAGACCGTGAACGGCGACATCAGCTTCACCCGTTCGCGTATCGAGGGCGGTATCGAGACGGTCAACAGCCCGCTGGACACGGGGACCGACTCGGTAATCGTCGGGGATATCGTCTACGAGTCCACCAAGGGCAGCAGCCGTCACGTGCCCAAGGTCGTACTCGGACCGGGGACGCGCGTGGAGGGTGATCTGAAGTTCTACCGCGAGGTGGATCTGCAAATGCACGACAGCGCCAAGGTTACCGGCACGATCAAGCGGGCCTGGCCCGGGGCCGGGGTGGCGATGTTGCTCTGAGGTTTGACGACCCGGGCACGGCGGGTGGACCGCCGTGCCCGCGATGCTTACATGGCCGGGTTCGGCTCCTGATTCGGATCGACGCCGACCTGGGTCTGAATGTAGTTCTGCTCGCCGACCTTGCCGATCAGCGACAGCTGGGTTTCCAGGAAGTCGATGTGGTCTTCCTCGGATTCCAGAATCTTCACGAACAGTTCGCGTGACACGTAGTCACCGACCGCCTCGCAATGCGCGACGGCATCCTTGTACAGCGGATGCGCCTGCATCTCGATCTTGAGATCGCATTCGAGGATTTCCTGGACGTTCTCGCCGATGAACAGCTTGCCGAGATCCTGCAGGTTCGGCAGGCCGCCGAGAAACAGAATGCGCTGGATCAGCGCATCGGCATGCTTCATCTCGTCGATGGATTCCTCGTATTCCTTCTTCGCCAGCTCGTAGATGCCCCAGTCCTGGAGCATGCGTGAGTGGAGGAAGTACTGATTGATCGCCGTCAGCTCGTTCTTGAGACCGGCGTTCAGATATTCGATGACCTTGCTGTCGCCTTTCATGGCAGCTCTCCTGTCGCCGGGGTACCCGCGTCTGGATGTGAATTTTGCGTGAGGATACGGGTGCGATTGCGACTATGCAAGCTAACTGATTGATTTTACGGAAAAATTTAAATGATTTGCGGAAGCGTTCTCATTTGGAGAAACCCGAGAACGGCGCTCCGGGCATCGACAAGCGTTTGATCGATATAACAAAAGCGAATGCCGCATTGCAGCACCGCGTTGCCAACCCTAAAGTCGCGCTTCCAATTTCCTCCGCACAGGCGTAGCCATGGCAGCCGTAGCACCCGAAACCGTGCTCAGCGTCCATCACTGGAACGACACGCTTTTCAGCTTCACCACCACTCGTGACGAGGCGTTGCGATTCCGCAACGGCCAGTTCGTCATGGTCGGGCTGGACCTGGAAGGCAAGAAGCTCATGCGTGCCTATTCCATCGCCAGCGCCAATCACGAGGACGTTCTCGAGTTCTTCAGCATCAAGGTGCAGGACGGTCCGCTCACATCGCGCTTGCAGCACCTGAAGTCCGGCGATGAGATTCTGGTCAGCCGCAAGCCCACCGGCACCCTGGTGCTGGACGACCTGAATCCGGGCAAGAACCTCTGGCTGCTGGGCACCGGTACCGGTCTGGCGCCGTTCCTGAGCCTGATCAAGGATCCGGAATGCTACGAGCGTTTCGAAAAGGTGATCGTGGTTCACGGTGTGCGCTACCAGAACGATCTGGCGTATCGCCAGGTGCTGGAGCACGAACTCAGGGAGCATGAATACCTGGGCGAGCTGGTCGGCGACCAGTTGATCTACTACCCGACGGTCACGCGCGAGGAGTTCCACAATCGCGGCCGCATCACCGATCTGATTCGTTCGAACAAGCTGACCGAGGACCTTGGCCTGCCGCCCATGAACCCGGAGGATGACCGCGCGATGCTTTGCGGCAGCCCGGGCATGCTGAAGGACACGGCATCGATTCTGGACGAGCGCGGCTTCACCATCTCGCCCGGCATCGGCGAGCCGGGTGACTACGTGATCGAACGCGCCTTCGTCGAGAAATAGACGCTACTGTGGCCGCGTGGTCGGCGGTGCCGACTGCGCGGTGCCGCGAATCAGCAGCGTGTGCGCGTCCCAGCTTCGGGCCGCGTCCATCTCCGTCAGTAACTGCACGTCGCCCCCGCTGCGGGTGGCCACCGGCGTGCCGTTGCTGAACAGCACCCGATTGCCCGGGGTTCGCGCGACCTTGTCACCGGGAGTGAGGATGCCGACCAGGTTCAGCGGGTCGGCCGCCGAGATCGACACGTACTCCGGCGTCCCGTCGTCGGCGGACGGCAGTGTGCGGAGGCTGGTCGCCGCCTCCGGCAGCGCGAACTGCTCGCCGGAAAACCCGCTGACGAAACGACCGCCGCGAATCTCGCCGCGTGCCTCCAGCCGTCGGTAGACGTAATAAAGGTCTCGCCAGGGCGGCAGGCCGTCCTCGCGTTCCAGCATTTTTCGGAACACCACGCCGTAGCGGGCGAGCAGTGTGCGGGCGATGTGCTCGACATGCGGTTCGGCCAGCGCGGTGTCATCAGTAGTGGCCCGGCGCTGCCGCGTCAGCGACCAGCGGCCCGACTCGTCCAGGTCCAGCGCGCGCACCGAGGCGCGACGCCTTGGCCGCCCCCGCTTTTTCGATGACGGTTGGAGCAGGGCGCGCAGTCCGGCGAAGGAATCGCAGGTCACCAGCCCCTGGCTCACCAGCTCGCCCAGCGCGGTTTCCAGTTCGGCGCCGAGCAGGCCGGTGTCGGCCAGCAGGTCGGAATGAAAGCTGGCGCCGTGCGTCTTCAGCGCTTCCAGCGCGCGCTCGGCGCGCGGCGAGAGTTCCGGGCCGGATTCGGCCGTCTGGTCCGGCCGCTGCCAGTGCCCCAGATGTTCGCGGGTGCTCCAGAAGATGGGCGTAGTGCGAATCGGTCCGGCCTTGCGGCGGCCGTCATCGCCGGCCGATGCGCGTCGTGCCCAGGTCACGCGTCCGGCGGCGCAATGGCGGTCCAGCATCATCGGCAGATAGTCACCGATGCGGGCCGGCAGGATGTCCTGTTCCCAGGCCATGGCCGGTGCCGGAAAGCCTTCGAGTTGCTGGAGCACGGCGAGCAGTGCCTGATCACCCGTGCGCCGGGTGTCGGACTCGCCATCGCGGCGGGCCACGCCCTGCCAGCGGAACAGAAAGCGGAGGAACTGGGTCGGCGCGACGGCCTGGATCTCCGCCCGCCGCGTATCGCGGGTGTAGCGGTGAATGCGGGCGAGCAGGCGGCGATCACACCATTCCGACGCGTCCGGCCCCGTGAATGCGCCGCGCATCACCGCGCCTTCGGCCTCCAGTTGCAGCAGCGCGATTTCGACGCGACTGAATTCCATGCCGAGCTGGCGGGCCAGCGCGGCGATGGACACCGGCCCCAGCAATTCCATGCGGCTGCGGATGATCTCGCGCAACGCGTCGTCCGCGTCCGATGCGTCCTTGCCGACTGGCTGGATCGTCGGCGACAGCGTCGCATCAGGAAGCAGGGCGAGAAAGCCATGCAATCGTTCGGCTGCGACATGCAGCGTGACGCCGCCGGGTGTCGTCAGCCGCGTGGCGCGTGACTGCGCGTGCAGATGCGCGAGCATGGGCTCGGCCGGCGCGGTCACCTCATCGGCGGTCAGGCAGCCAAAGGTCAGCATCGCGTCATGCAACTCGTCCGCGTTGCCGATGCCGGGCTGGGCCTCGTCGCGTACGCGGGCGATGGCCTCCGGGTCCAGCCGGCCAATGTCGGCGGCGGTGCGCAGGTCCATGAGCGGCCGGGTGCTGATGGCGCGGGTGCGGCGTTCCTCGGCCTCGCCGTCATCCAGGAAGGTATAGGGCTTGGCGTGGATGATGGCGTGCGCGAGCGGGGAGGGCGCGGCCAGGTCGCGGCAGACGACGCGGACCTCGCCGGCCTCGATCCGGGACAGCAGCCGTTCCAGCCCGCCGATATCCATGACCTCGTTGAGGCAGTCGTACAGCGTCTGCTGCACCAGCGGGTGGTCCGGCACCTCGCGCGGGCCGCTCAGATTTTCGGCGCAGGCGACCTGGTCGGGGAATACGACCGTGAGCAGGTCCTCGGCATCCGAGCGCTGGAACTGCGGCGGCACCTTCTTGCCTCCGTTCATGCGTCGGATGGCCAGCGCGGACGTCGCCGCCCAGCGCCAGCGGGTCGGGAACATCGGCGCGTCGAGTAGCGCCTGGATCAGCACGTCTCGCACCGAGGCGGACTTCAGATAGCCGCTGACATCCTCCAGGGCGAAGCTGTGGGTCGGGCCCAGCGACAGCACGATGCTGTCGTCCAGTGCGCTGGCCTGCAGCTCGAAGTTGAACTGGCGGCAGAAGCGCTTGCGCAGCGCCAGCCCCCAGGCGCGGTTGAGCCGCGAACCGTAGGGCGAATGGATCACCAGATGGGTGTCGCCGACATCATCGAAAAAGCGTTCGAAGACGATCGTCTCCAGCGTCGGCAGCACGCCCAGCGCGGTCCACGACGCGGCCAGGTAGTCGGTGAGCTGGTCGGCCGCGGCGGTTGGCAGGTGAATGTCTCGCACCAGCCAGTCGCGACAGGTTTCTATGTCTTCGGCGAGCTTGTCCGTCGCCGTGGCGCTTAGTGCCGAGACGGCGGCGCACAACTCGTCGGTACGGCCCAAGCCCTCGCCGAACCAGAATGGAATCGTCGGTGGCTGGCCGCCGGCGTCCTCGACCAGCACCTTGCCGGTCTCGACCTTGGCGATGCGATAAGAGGCGTTGCCGAGCTGGAAGATATCGCCGGGGATGGCCTCGAAGGCGAAATCTTCCCCGACCGTACCGATGCGATGGCCTTCCGGCAGCAGCACCACGTCGCTGTCGAACTGGTCCGGAATCACGCCGGCATTGGTGACGGCGGTGAGCTTGGCGCCGCGCCGCGGCCGCAACATTCGGTGCACGGCGTCGTAGTGCACATAGGCGCCGCGGCGGCCCCGCCGCGTGGCATAGCCCTCGGCCAGCATCTGCACGACCTGCTCGAAGCGCTCCAGGCTTAGTTCGCGATAGGGCTGGGCGCGGCGCAGTCGCTTGAACAGCCCGTCCAGCGACCACTCCTGGCAGCCGACTTCGGCGACGATCTGCTGCGCCAGCGCGTCCAGCGGCGCATCGGGAATGTGGATGCGGTCCAGGTCCTGCCGTTCGATGGCGTGCAGCAGCGCCGCCGATTCCAGCAGATCGTCCAGCGCCAGCGGAAACAGCCGGCCCTTGGGAATCGCGCCAATCCAGTGACCAGCGCGGCCGACACGTTGCAGGAACGCATTGATTGCCCGCGGCGAGCCGAGCTGGCAGACCAGATCGATATCGCCGATGTCGATGCCCAGCTCCAGCGAACTGGTCGCGACCAGCGCCTTGAGCTGACCGGTCTTCAGTCGCTGCTCGGCCTTGAGCCGGTGCTCGCGGGCCAGGCTGCCGTGATGCGCGGTGACGTGCTCCTCGCCAAGCCGCTCGGCCAGATGCTTGGCCGCCCGCTCCGCGACGCGGCGCTGGTTGACGAAGATCAGCGTGGTGCGGTGCTCGGCGATCAGCGCGGCGAGGCGGTCGTAGATTTCCTCCCAGACCTCGTTGGCCATCACCGCCGTCAGCGGCGAGTTCGGAATCTCCAATGCGAGGTCGCGTTCGCGCACGTGGCCGGTATCGATGATCTCGATGTCGTCACGCTGCGGCGCCGCCTCGCCGCCCATCAGGAAATCAGCCATCGTCGCCAGCGGCTTGACCGTCGCCGACAGGCCGATGCGCACCGGTGTACGCGGGCACAGCGCGGCCAGGCGTTCCAGCGACAGCATCAGATGCGCGCCGCGCTTGCTGCCCGCCACCGCGTGCAGCTCGTCGACGATGATCGTGCGCAGCGAGCCGAACATGCGGCGGCCGCGATCGGAGGTGAGGAGAATGAACAGCGACTCCGGCGTCGTCACCAGGATGTGCGGCGGGTTGCGGCGCATCCTGTCGCGTTCGGACTGTGGCGTGTCGCCGGTGCGCACCCCATCGCGGATGTCGACAACCGGATAGCCTAGCGCCGTCAGGTTCGCGCGGATGCCGGCCAGCGGCTCCTGCAGGTTCTTCTGGATGTCGTTGGACAACGCCTTGAGCGGCGACACGTAAAGCACGTGGACCGAATTCTCCAGCCCCTGCGCGATGCCGGCCTCGACCAGATCGTTGATCGCCGACAAAAACGCCGCCAGCGTCTTGCCGGAACCGGTGGGCGCCGCGATCAGCGCATTGCGATGCTCCGCCGTAACCGTCCAGGCGCGCGTCTGCACCTCCGTCGGCTGGCCGAAGCGCGAACGCAGCCAGCCGGTGACGGCCGGGTGGAACAGGCCGTCGCGGTCGGCCTCGCGACCCACGCGTGGCTGGAAATCCAGATGCGTTTGCATGGTGCCCGACAGTCTACGCCATGGCTGTTGAAAAAATCAGTCGTGCAGGGTGCTCATCAGGTCGTGGCTCCTCTTCCCACGGCCCGGCGTTTACGACTACGGGGTACGTTGTCGCTGTGCCGCCAGGGCCACGGCGTCGGCCCCTGCGGGGAAGTGGAGTTCTTCCGAGCGGTCATTGATCGCACGCAGGATGGTTTCCGCGACATCCGATTCCCTGGTGAAGTCGGCGATGTCCGAAAATGACGCGAACACCTGACCGGCGTAGTCGCCGTAGGCGTCCGGCAGCAACCCCTGCATTCTCTGCTGGCCGTTGGAGGCAAAGGCTGTCGTCGGTCCGTAGCCCGGCTCCACGAGTTTCACGGCGATGTTGAACGGTCCCAGTTCATGGCGCAGGGAGGCGGTGAAGCCTTCAACGGCCGTCTTGCTGGCGCTGTAGACCGACACCAGGGGGTGCGGTGCCAGCGTCACCGAGGATGTGACGTTGATGATGGTTCCGGCTCCGCGTTCGCGAAACCCGGGAATGACCGCCTGGCACATGGCCATGACGCCGAATGTATTGGTCTCGAACACTTCCCGGATGGTCGCCATCGGTGTCGCTTCGAAGGCACCGAAGAGGCCGATGCCCGCGTTGTTCACCAGGACATCGACGGGGCCGCAAGCCTCGATGGTGGATGCGATGCTTTCTTCATTCGTGACGTCCAGAGCCAGCACGCGCAGGGTCTCCGAGGCGGGAAGGCGCTCGGGTCTTGGCGTTCGCATCGTCGCGATCACATTCCACCCCTGGACGTGAAGGTGGCGTGCCGTTTCCAGCCCGTAGCCGGAAGAGCAGCCGGTGACGAGGACGGTTTTCATGATGTGTTGCTCCTGGTTGATTGACCCGGAGCTCACGATAGATCAAGGTTTCAGGATGTTCGACGGCTAAAAGTCCTCATAAAATTCTCAAAAGTCCTGATGTGAGTGATCCGCTATCCCAGGTTGTGGAACTGCTGAGCCCGCGCGCGGCGTTTGCCAACGTCGTGAGTGGCAAGGGCAACTGGGCGGTGCACTACAGCGAGTTTGGCAAGCCCAGCTTTTGTGTCGTCCTTGAGGGCAGCTGCCGTCTCACGGTGCGCGGGCACGCACCGCTCGACATACGGGCCGGCGACTTCGTGCTGCTGCCGACGACGCCCGCATTCACCCTCTCGAGTTTCATCGCGGCCCCGCCTGTCCATTTCGATCCCGATCAGGTCGCCGGCGGAACTCAGGAACTGCGTTACGGTGAGCCGACGGGTTCGCCCGACATGCGGTCGCTTGGTGGTTCCTTCGAGTTCGATTCCGCGAACTCGTCGCTGCTGGTGTCGCTGTTGCCGGATGTTGTGCATGTCAGGGAATCCGCACGCCTGGCGCAGCTTGTACAGCTGGTTGGCGACGAGGCCAGTGGCCAGATGCCGGGTAGCGAGTTGATCCGCTCGCGCCTGATCGAGCTGATGCTCATCGAGGCGATGCGTGCCACGACGACGGGTGACGCGCCTCCAGGCCTGCTGAGAGGCTTGGGCGACAAGCGGCTTGCCATCGCGTTGAAGCAGATGCACGCGAACATTGCCCATGCCTGGACAGTCGAGCAGTTGGCAGCTGCCGCTTCGCTTTCCCGGTCCGCGTTTTTCGCACGGTTTTCGCGGAAACTGGGCATGGCGCCGAAGGCGTATCTGCATGCCTGGCGCATGGAGGTTGCCAAGGAGCGCCTGCGTCGACGTGACATGTCGGTGACCGAGGTGGCGGAATCAGTCGGCTACGGATCCGCCAGTGCATTCAGCGTCGCCTTCGCCCGGCATGTTGGTCTGTCCCCGGGACGGTATTCGCGTGGTGTCGAAGTGACAGGCTGATCGTCTAAGCTCCCGTGCATCGCGGCATGCAAGGAGAGCATCGATGCAACAGATCTGGATTCCGAAGGCCGGCGACCCTGACGTGCTGGAACTGCGCGAGGCGCCCGATCCGACGCCGGCACCCGGCGAGCTGCGGATTCGTGTCGCGGCCGCTGGCATCAATTTCGCCGACATCATGGGCCGGCTCGGCCTTTATCCCGATCTGCCGCCGATGCCTGTCGTGGTCGGCTACGAGGTCGCGGGGACCGTGGATGCGGTTGGCGATGGCGTCGATGCGTCGTGGGTGGGTCGCGAGGTGCTGGGGCTTTGCCGCTTCGGCGGATACAGCAGCCTAGTCTGCCTGCCGCAGATTCAGGTGCATGCGCTGCCGGAGGGGATGTCCCTGCTCGAGGCCGCGGCGATCCCGGTGAACTATCTGACGGCGTATCAGCTCGTCGAGGTCATGGGCGGCCTCAAGGCGCATGAGACGATGCTGGTGCACAGTGCCGGTGGTGGCGTGGGCATTGCGGCCACGCAGCTGGCGAAGCGGATCGGCGCCCGCGTGATCGGTACCGCGTCCGCCGGCAAGCACGCGCGGTTGCTGGAGATGGGCGTGGACGCCTGCATCGACTACCGCACCGAGGATTTCGAACTGCGCGTGCTGGAACTGACCGATGGACGTGGCGTGGAGCTGATCCTGGACGCGGTCGGTGGCAAGTCGTTCACCAAGGGGTTTCGTGCGTTGGCGCCGACCGGGCGGCTGGGCATGTTCGGCATGTCCAGCCTGGCGACCGGGCGCAGCAGCAAGATCGGCACGCTGATCCGTGCGCTGTCCGGCATGCCGCTCTTCGCGTTCAACCCGCTGCGGCTGATGAATGAGAACAAGGCGGTATTCGGCGTGAACATGGGCCACTTGTGGGACGAGGCGGCAATGGTCAATACCTGGCTGGATCGGCTGCTGGAGTACTACAGTGATGGAGCGATCCGGCCGCAGGTCGACCGCAGTTTCACCTTTGACGAGGCGGCCGCTGCGCATCGCTACATCCAGGATCGCAAGAACTTCGGCAAGGTGTTGCTGACGCCCTGACGTCGCACCCGAAGCCTCCCGACGGAGATCATCATGCGCTGGCGCGGCGTCAATCACGTGGAATTCTCGGTGCTCAAGTATGAGGAGTCCGTCGACTTCTACGACCGGATGTTCGGCTGGCTCGGGTACAGGAGCTTCTGGACGATGGATATCGGGTATCGGTCGACTTACTACATCGCGCGGTTTCCGCTTCCTCACAGCTACATCGGTATTCAGCCGGCGAAGTCAGGCGGCAGGTTGCATCACGAGGATCGCGCGACCGGCATTCACCACATCGCTTTGTGGGCGAGAAACCGCGGCGAGGTGGAAGCCTTCCACCGGAATTTCCTGATGGCCAACGACGTTCCCGTGACGGAGGAGCCGGCGGAATACGCCGTCTACGCGCCCGGTTACTACGCGGTGTTCTTCGATGATCCGATCAACGGGATTCACTGGGAGCTGGCGCATATACCGCGTCTGCCCGGGCCTCGTGCCTGGTGGCGGTTTCGCAGGGCGATGAAGGAACAGAGCGCGCGTCACCCCGAGTGGCGGGGCGCGGGCATGCAGCAGGCGATGCGGCCGCTGCCGGGACGCGACCGGGCCGCCCGGCGCCGGCCCGAGGCATCACGGAACGGGGATGAGCGATGACGTTGAGCGGGGGCAGGCACAAGGGATTTGGTGAGCTGCATTTTGGCGAGGAACGGCTGGAGGACGCCTACGTTGATTCCGTGATCCACGGCTTGCAGCGTGCGTATGTCATGTCGGGCGGCGGCTATGCCTCCGTGGCGATCTACCGGGAAGACGGCGATCCGGTCGATGACTACGACCGCGAGGAGCATTTCGTCTGGTTTCTGCTCGGCGCCCACCGGGTTGGCCCCGGGCGCTATTCGCTGGAGCTCACCATGCGCTTCTACCAGTTCGTCCGCTATCTGCGAGACGGCAACCGTCCGGGTGGGCAGAAGGACGAGGACGTCATGTTCGATCTGAGCGCGTCGGCCACGTCGGACACCGACTTCAGCCGCGGTGAGGTCGTGGGCGCGCTGCGCACCCTGGACCAGCTGCCTGTCTACACCGAACTGGCCGACGAGTATCAGCAACGGCTGTGGTTTCCGAAGTTCCTGCCCTGGGTGCCTCGCAATCACTGGTCCCGCGAAGTCATCGATCCGGAGGCAATCCGCTCCCCGTTCGAACCGGCGCGACTGGTCGAGGAGTTGTGCGGGATGCGCCAGTCGCTGTCGGCGGTCGACGTGGTGTTTCCCACCCTGCGGACAGGGCGCTGACGGCCATCCCGCGGGCGCGGCGCCGGATCAGCCAGGCTGTGTCGATTCCGCCGTGGCCATGCCGTTGACGTTGTAGACGGTCGGCGAGCGCGGCGCGTCGGCGGCGTCCGGCGCGGTGCCGAGCACCAGGTCGCCGATGCCGGTGGACACGCCCCACCACAGGTTCTCGTTGCGGAAGTGATGCAGCCGATGCATCCGCTGGCGGCGACGGTAGTACGACAGGGGCGGCGTCCAGCGCACATGCGCCATGAAGTGGCACCACTCGTAGTGCAAGGCCATGACGAAGAACATGGCCAGCGCGCCGGTGGCGAGTTCAACGGTGGGCATCAGTGTGTAGCCCAGCAGGAAGATCACCGGCACCACGGTCGGGAACACCTCCAGATTGATGGTGATGTCCGACAGGTCGTTCGGGGCCACGTGATGGTTGCGGTGCGAGCGGCCCACGTTCAGGTCGAGGGTCCGACCGAACAGGCGTGGCGGCTTCATGTGCAGCAGCTTCACGTGGATGACCCATTCGAAGAAGGGCCAGATCAGCAGGATGGCGAGTGGCGCGATCAGATCCGCCATGCGCCAGTTGCCCAGCCAGATTCGATAGCCGACCAGCCCTACCGCGAGCATCGTCAGGATGATCGGGCTGGCATTGCGGTAGAGCTCGCGCAGGGTTTCGCCCGCGGTGGTGGGCATCGGTGGTTTGGTCTTCTCGGTGCTCATGTCAGGTCCCCTCGAGATGCTGTTCATAAAGGGTCAGGAACTGGTTGATGGCCTGGCTGCTGGAGTCGATGTAGTCACGGGCGACGTCGAAGGCGGCCTCGCGCGCTCCGTTCCGAACGTGTTGCGCCATGGCTTCGAAGCTGTCGAGCCTGGAAAACTCGTCGGCCAGCATGCCGGTCATCAGCCGGGCGATCGGCTGGTAGGTCTTGCGCAGTGAGTTGAAGGCCAGCCGGTAGGCGATGTTGCCGCTGCCGTCGACCAGCACGTCCCAGAATTCCAGCGCCAGCGGCTGCAATTCGGCGGCGCCCGAGGCTGCGCGCATCTGCTGGACGATGGCATCCAGCCGATCCGCGACAGCAGCTCCGCCGTGCGTCGCGGCATCGGCGGCGATCTCCGGAGACAACACCTGGCGCATGCGGACCACGCCGCGGGCCACGCCGACCTGGATGCGGCCGGCGGCGTCGATCATCAGGCTGGCGAGCAATTCCGGTCCGGCCTGCGCCCGGTAGTCGCTGACCGTTGTGCCGCCGCCGTGGCGAACCTGGACCAGCCCGGCCTGCTGCAGCCGCTTGAGCGCCTCGCGCACGGCGTTGCGGCTCACGTCGAGCAGTTCGCACAGCGCGCGTTCGGCCGGCAGTTCCTCGCCGGGCTTGAGCTGCTGGCTGACGATGCGGTCGCGCAACTGGTTGAACACCACGTCGGAGACGGACTGTTTCTGAACGGCTTCGAACATCAGGGATTGGCTTGTTTGGTTCAATGGTTCTACCAGTGTACCATTCTATCGACAAGAGTCGACCTCCGTCGCATCGGCGGGAGGGCCGCGGAAGCGGTCGATGGAACGACCAGCGAGGAGACAAAGGGAATGAACACGCACACATGGGGTGTGCCGCACGGCCTGGGCGCATGGATCGCCTTGCCGATCGTGGTTTTGATGTGGGCCGCCGCGTTTCCGGCGCCGGCGCAATCCGGGCGAGACGCCGGACCGGGTTCGGCTGACGCGGAAGGCGCGGAGCGGACGCCCGAGGTGGTGGACGTGATTCCGCTGCCGGAACAGGAGCCCGAATCGGTGGTCCGCGCCCGGCGCCGCCC
>NZ_CAXFCL010000001.1:0-3659 GCF_964000955.1 uncultured Abyssibacter sp. | reverse complement strand
TCCTGCTTGACCTGCTCGTTGGACTTGGACCGCTCGCCCCAGGGCTTCAGCACGTTGCCGGTCGTTCCCGAGTTCGGCTCGGGCCCGTACTGCGAAACGCCCAACGTCTGGAAGATGTTGGAAACCGCCTCGTTCTGGTGTGACAGCTCGGCCAGTCTGTCCGCCCACAACTGCGTCTGATCGATCGTTGCATTGGGCGCGCCGGTCGAGATCATGAACACGACGCCCTGATCCTCCTGCGGCGCGAGTTCCTTCTGCGAGGTCGTGAACAGGAAAAAGCAGGACGCGAGCACGATGGCGCCGAAGATCAGGATGACCGGGACCGTATTCAGCGCGCTGTGCAGGCGCCGCTCGTAACCGTTCTCCCATTTCTCGAACTGCCGCTCCAGAAATGCCGCGAACCGGCTCTGCTTGGCGTCTTCACTGGATTGCAGCAGCTTCGAGCACATCATCGGCGACAGCGTCAGCGCGACCACGCCCGAGATCAGCACCGCGCCGGCCAGCGTGAACGCGAACTCGATGAACAGGGTTCCTGTCAGCCCGCCCAGCAGGCCGATGGGCGCATACACCGCCACCAGCGTGATGGTCATCGCGACAACAGGCGCGGCGAGCTCGCGCGCGCCCTTGAGCGACGCATCCAACGGCGTCATCCCCTCCTCGATGTGCCGATGGATGTTCTCGACGATGATGATCGCGTCATCCACCACCATGCCAATGGCGAGCACCAGCGCCAGCAGCGTGAGCAGATTCAGCGAGAAGCCGAGCATCAGCATGACGAAGCCCGCGCCGAGCAGCGACAGCGGAACCGCGACGGCCGGAATGATGACGCTGCGCACACTGCCCAGGAACAGGAAAATAACGATGATGACGATGATCATCGCCTCGATCAGCGTCGCCTGAACCTCGGAGATCGCGTCGTCGATGTACCGCGTGGCGTCGTAGAGGATTTCGGAGTTCAGTCCCTCGGGCAGCTGTTCGACGATGCCCGGATACGCATCCCGGACACCGGCGATGACATCCAGCACGTTGGCGCCCGGCACGACATTGATGCCGAAGAAGGTCGCGCTCTGCCCGTCCGCCTTCACCTCGATATCGTAGGTCTCCGCCCCCAGCGACACGGTGGCGACGTCCTCCAGACGAATCAGGGTATCGCCGTCATCGCGGATCACCAGATTCTTGAACTCGTCTTCCGATTGCAGATCGGTGCCCGCGGACAGATCCACGGAAATCATCGACCCCTTGGTCTGACCGACGGCCGACAGCACATTGTTGGTCGCCAGAGCCTCGCGCACTTCCGAGGGCGTGACGCCCAGGCCGGCCATGCGTTCCGGCTGCATCCAGATGCGCATCGCGAAGGTCTTGGCGCCAAGCAGCTCGGCCTTCTGCACGCCCTGCACCGCCTGCAGCTTCGGCTGCACGACCCGCGACAGATAGTCGGTGATCTGATTGCTGGTCAGCACATCCGAGGAGAACGAGATGTACATCGACGCGAAATTGCTGCCCAGCGCCAGATCGATGGTCGGCGCCTCGGATTCCTCCGGCAGTTCCGAACGCACCTTGTTCACCTTGGAGGTGATCTGGGTCAGCGCCTCGTAGGGGTCGTAGTTCAGAACCAGCGTCGCCTGGATCGTGGAGAGCCCCTGCGCGCTGTAGGAACGCAGGTAATCGATGCCGTCGGCGCCGGCGATCTCCCGCTCCAGCGGTGTGGTGATGAAGCCCTGGACCAGTTCGGCGTTCGCCCCCACGTAAGCGGTCGTGACGCTGATGACGGCGTTCTCGGCCTGCGGGTACTCCTGCACGTTGATCGACTGGAAGGCACGCAGCCCCACCAGCGCGATCAGCAGGCTGATGACAGACGCCAGTACCGGCCTGCGGATGAAAATGTCCGTGAGTGCCATGTCGTACGCCTATTTGTTGACCGGTTGCGGGTTCCGTTCGTTGGCGGGCGTCACCTCGTTGTTGATCGTCAGCGGTGAACCGTCGCGCAGCTTGAGCTGCCCCGAGGTCACCACCTCATCGCCCGCCGACACGCCTTCCAGCACCGCCACCTGGTCTCCGCGTCGATCGCCGACCTTCACGAACACCCGCTTGGCGGTCTTCTTCTTGCCGTCACCCTCGGTGGAGGCCTCGCCTTCCCCGCCGTTGTCCGGGCGCGACTGACCCTCGGTGACCAGATAAACAGAGTCGCCGTAAGGGCTGTACGAGATCGCGGTGGCGGGCAGTGTCACATGCCGCTCGACCTGCGGCTGAACCACGTCCACGCGGACGAACTGGCCGGGCCGGAGTCGGCCGGCCTGGTTGTCCACCCGCGCTTCCACGGCGAAGTTGCGTGTGGCCTGATTCACGCTGGGCTCGATCGCGGTGATGTGACCGGTGAACGCCGTATCCGGCACGCTATCGACACGCAGCCTGACAATCTGTCCCGACTCGATGTCGCCGAGACGCCGCTCCGGCACGGTGAAGTCCACCAGCATCGGATCGAGCTGCTGCAGGGTCACGATTCCCTGCCCGGCCCCGACGAACTCGCCGATATCAACGCGGCGGATTCCAACCTTGCCTTCGAACGGTGCCTTGATCGCCTTCTTGGAAATCACCGCTTTCTGACTCTGGATTCGGGCCTCAAGCTGCTCCGCGTTGGCGCGCGCCGAGTCCAGATCCGCCTGGGCATTGGTCCCGCGTCGACGCAGTTCACCCTGCCGCTTGAGTTCGGCGCGGGCCAGACGCAGCTGGGCTTCCAGCGCGGCCAGTTCAGCGCGATCGGTGCTGGTATCCAGCTGCACGAGCAGGTCGCCCCGCTGGACCGACTGTCCGGAATCGAACGCGATGTTCTCGACCACCCCCGCCAGTTCGGCGGCCACGGTCACCCCGTTGACGGCGCGCAGCGTGCCCACGGTGGGAATGGTCGGTTCCCAGACGGCTTCCTCCGCGACGATGGACGACACCGTCACCGGAGGCTCCTGGCGGTTCTCGAAATAGTTGGCCATCTGCTTGTTCACAAATGCCCGCAGCCCGAAGACGATTCCGAACACGATGGCCAGACCGACCAGGACGATGAAGAGTCGCCGTTTCATTGCACGCTCCCTGAGTTTTCACCGGTGAACACGGCATCCACCTTCGGTAAGTCGGCATCCGTGACCGTTCCGGCTGCCAGTTTCAGATCGACCACCGCGACCACGTAGTCGTGGCGCGCGGCGTTGAATTCCTGCACC
Organism: uncultured Abyssibacter sp.; assembly: GCF_964000955.1. Lineage (NCBI taxonomy): Bacteria > Pseudomonadati > Pseudomonadota > Gammaproteobacteria > Chromatiales > Oceanococcaceae > Abyssibacter > uncultured Abyssibacter sp. The sequence goes on along the minus strand of NZ_CAXFCL010000001.1, from coordinate 450 downwards.
GCCCGCAAGGCGGCCTGTTCGGCGGCGAGCACGTCGCTAAGCGTGCGGGTCCCCACCTCGTAGCCGTCCCGCACCGCGACCAGCGCCGTGCGTGTCGACTGCACCGCCCGCTCACGCGCGGCGATCCTGCGTCTGGAGGCACGCACCGTCCGCCAGGCGGAGCGGACTTCCGCCTCGGCCAACTCCCGGGCCGCCCGCAGTTCCTCGGCGCGTTGCAGATAGGTGGCGCGCGCGGCATCCAGACGAGCCACATTCGCCCCGCCGGTGAAGATGGGCACCGTGAGGTTCAGCCCCACGCGAGCTTCCTCGGCGTCCTGACCGATCCGCGACTCGGAGGTGTCGTTGCGGCCGTAGCTGGCGGTCAGGTCGAGCTGCGGCAATCGCGAGGATTCGTTGGTGCGGATGGCGAGTTGGGCGAGCTCGGCCTGCAGGCGGGCGCCGACCACATTG